>NZ_WJBJ01000022.1:0-209703 GCF_020804205.1 Methanosarcina sp. DH1
GTATTTCTGACATCTTCCTTCTTTTGGATGTTGTTCGTCATAGTGCACCATATGTATATTTTCTGAAAATGGAACAGTTTTCTGTTCCATTTCTTCGTAGAATGCTCTTAAAATAGTGCTTTTTGATCTCGGATAGATGAAGTCCATTATATCAGAAATTCCATCGTATGAAACGTTATGGTATCTGAGTAACTGGAAGAAATCATTGAATGAATTAAAAAGTAAAGTCTTCAGATCTTCCCAAAAACTATGATCTTCTTCGTGTGTATTACCACAATTTGAGCATTTATATCGACCAATGTTGATTTCTCCAAGACCTTCTTTAGTATGAGGATTATAGCCATTATGAACCATTGGAGTACTACAAATTGAACAGACTGGAGGAATTTTTCTACGAAAAATTCCTCGTGTGGTATATTCATAATCGTTTCCAAAACAACCAAAAACGTCTAAGAGAGCAGGGAGCTCCGAAAAGTTATTAAGAGTAAGGTTTATAGTTACCATTGTTTTTGCCGTAACATCATTACATAATTATAGAATTATAATTTTGTGTAGTGATGTTACACTTACTTTTATCACTAGATTTTGGGACTGAGTCTGATTTATGTATTTTTGATTCTTTTGGACTCTGTTCCAAAATCCATTGATTTTTGCATTTTTGATAAAAAACCTGAATTAACAAGAAGAATCCAGTTTTTATCAAAATCGACATTCGCTATCTAAAGACTTGAATAACTATGATTTATTACACAGATGATAACCATTTACAAAATCTAGTGATTTTGAATTTTACATTCATCACTATATGTTGTACTGAGTCTTCTTTTGTAATTATTTAAATTAAGCCGACGAGTTTCCACGTATATTAATGCTTATTTCAAGTATATTGATGTTTATTTCAAGTATATTGATGTTTATTTCAAGTATATTGATGTTTATTTCTTGAAAAAGATCTTTATTTCTTTTAATTTACTTTGGATTTTTGGACTTTTCTGGCCATTTGCCCACAGGAAGATTTATATAAGTCAATAACTACGTAGAAGCGGTTGAAAATAAAGAGATGTGTAATCTGTAATTAATAACTCCACTTTTGTTTTATCGATTATATCCGATCATGTTTTTATCGAATACATGTATCCGATATAAACGGAGGTGAAACAATAATGGGTTTTTATGACAGAGGAAAATGGGTTTTTATGAGAGGAAATTCTTACCTTGTCGGCAACCGAAAAATTTACCGAGAAGGTTTCAGAGGCGGTAACGGCGACCTGAGCGAAATTCACAAGTTTATCTGTTCTGGCTACTTGAATACAGGGTTGAGACCGAAGTTCCATTCAAACAGACCATTGGAAGGTCGGTTTATTGACAAATAAGAACTTTGTAATCATTGAAAGTCTCAAATATAATAATATCTGCGCATCTACATCAAAGCTGAACCAGTTTAAGATATAGTCCGAATTGATAATCAATTCACTTTCATTGACTATTCTCTTTGTTTTTACCTTTTATTTGGGAGATTTCTTGGGAAACAAAAACGGAACAAAAAATAACAATTTAATCAGAGAATTCAACCAAGTCTCCCTAAAAATGTTAAGATCTCTATGGTCTAGATCTATAAAGATATCCGGAAAGACGGAAAAACAAGCCGAACTGAGAATAAAATCAGAGAAAGCTTATTTAAAATTAAAGCAGTTGAAATAAAACCAGTATTGGAGGAATTAATTTGGCTAATTATAGAAGCATTATCCGACAGAAAAACTCAGGATCAAAAAAATCGGTTGCAGGAGATACTCATGAAGTAACAAGAGTACGCACTCCTCGAAAGGACAGAAACGAAGTCCTGGCAACAGTATTAAGTTTACTCGGTTCTAAAAGAGTCACACTACAGTGTATGGATGGTGTGGTCCGAATGGGACGAATTCCCGGGTCCAAAAACAAGAGAATGTGGATTCGCGAAGGCGATATAGTCATAGCGAACCCATGGGAAATTCAGGACTCCAAAGCCGATGTTACCTGGAAATATACAAGGCCTCAGATTGAATGGCTTGAAAGAAAAGGATACCTTAACTGAGGATGCCTGAAACACTTTATTCACTTATAGTAACTTTAATCTGCGATTCAACTAACCTGTGGCAACCTCTTGTTTTGGAAGTCAGGTTTAAAATCAGGACATGAAACCACAAGCTTAAGAACCGCTTAAATTTTACTATCAAATGTCTGAAATTCAAATTGATTGGTTCCGAGGCGGTATAACTAAAATTTTTTAGTTAATAATCCCATAGTCAATTTATAATCAGTCAACCTGTAACTAATGTGGGAAACACTTCTCTCGTTCATTTTCCTGGCTTTACTGCCATGAACTTAGTTATTAATCAATAACTTTTAACCCAATTTAAGCGCTTCTAATTCATTTTAACGCTTTATTTGTTTTAACGCTTTATTTCGTTTTAACGCTTTATTTCGTTTTAACGCTTTATTTGTTTTAACGCTTTTCTCCTTATTTATCAAGCCAGAACAAGTATTTGTAGGAATTTCAATCTCCCTAAGGGAATGTTCCTTCACTCGATTTCCAATCAGAACTTACATGTAAGCTTTCCCAATTCTATCGAGAAAGTTTCATAGTTTACGGAATAGTCAATCGGGCACTCAATAACTGCCACCTTATTCAAGGCAAAAGCTTTCTCCAGAACTTCTGCAAGGTCGTCGTCTTCCTTAATCCTTATACCAACAGCCCCGAAGCTCCTGGCAAATAGAGAAAAATCAGGATTTCCATAATCCAGCCCGAAATCCTCAAAATGCATTTTTTTCTGCTTCCACTTAATAAAGCCGAAACCATTGTCATTGAGGATAAGGACAACAACAGGAATTCCATAGCGGATTGCGGTCTCAAGTTCCTGGCAGTTCATCATAAAACCTCCGTCCCCACAGATTGCAAGCACACGGCGCTCCGGATGAAGAAGCTTAGCAGTAATCCCTGAAGGGAGACCTGCACCCATGGTTGCAAGAGCATTATCAAGGAGCACAGTATTGGGGGCATAGGTCTTGTAAAGGCGAGCGAACCAGAGTTTATAAATTCCATTGTCCAGTGTGATTATATCCTCTCTCCCCAGCGCCTTTCTGACACTCTTAACTACAGCCTGTGGAACAGGAGGGTAGCTTTTTCTGGCAACAGCATTTATTTTTTCTTCAATGAAATTCCTGGTGTGTTCAAAGATAGGAAACTCCCGTTTCTCCGGAATACTTGCAGCAAGTTCCCGGATTGAAGAAGCAATATCCCCTATGACTTCTACTGTGGGGTTAAAGTACCTATCAGGCACGGATTCCACAAAATCAATATTTATGATCTGTTTGTCCAGCGTACCGTTCCACAGGTAAGGAGGATATTCGACTATATCATAACCAATAGTGATAATAAGGTCAGCCCCGTCAATTCCGCAGTTAACATAGTCCCTTGCATGAATTCCTGTGGCAAAGAGACTGTAGCTGCAGTCATCAGGAACGACTCCTTTCCCCATCTGGGTATGCACCAGGTAGATGCCTGTTTGCTCGACAAAATTTTCGAGCTCCTCAGTGATAGCTTTTCGGTTTGCTCCTGATGAAACTATAATCAGGGGATTTTTAGCCTCACAGATCATAGTCGCAGCTCTTTTTACAGCCTCGGGATCAGGGTGAGGAATTTTAATTTCACTTCGCTTCTGCACCGTCGCCTCAGTTTCTTCTTCAGCTACGTCTTCCGGAAGCTCAATATGTATAGCTCCCGGCCTATCAGCTTCGGCATGTTTGAAGGCATTACGGATCACGGTAGGGATCATTCCCGGATCAGTAATGGATACAGCCTTTTTGCAGAGAGGCTCCATCATTCTTACAGTGTTTACAAGCTGGAAACGGGCCTGCCAGTTGTCAGTCAGAGACTTCTGTCCGGATATAGAAATAAGAGGTGCCCCTATAAGCTGTGCCTGGGCAACGCCTGTAACAAGATTTGTGGCTCCGGGCCCAAGTGTTGAAAAGCAGACTCCTGGCTTTCCGGTCAACCTCCCATATGTTGCAGCCATAAAAGCCGCAGCCTGTTCGTGTCTTGTTATGATCAGTTTGATTCTTGAAGTCCTCAGCGACTCAAGCAGGTCAAGGTTTTCTTCGCCTGGCAGTCCGAAAATATACTCAACGCCTTCTTCTTCAAGCTGGGCAACAAAAAGATCCGAAGCTTTCATGAAAAAACTCCAATATAGCTGTATGGCTTTTATTTAAGCCGAATTTTCCTTAAATCAGGTTTGTTTATAAGCTTTGGTTAAGTTATTTGTTAACCTTAATTGAGTTTACTATTTAGGATTAAACAAATTTTTAGGCTTAAATAAATAAACTTTCAATTAAGCAGGTAGACTTTCAATTAAGCAGGTAGATTATCAATTAAGCAGGTAGACTGATTAAACAAATCCTCTTAATTAATTCTGGACAAGGTTTATTAAATAAAAACTTCAATCAATTCTCAGTCCTTTAGATTTACTTGTTGACCACAACCGTCTTTATGTTCACAAATTCCTTGAGCCCATAATGAGAAAGCTCTCGCCCGATTCCGGATTTTTTTACTCCTCCAAAAGGCAACCTCGGGTCGGATTTAACCATTCCATTAATGGCAACTGATCCGCATTTTATTCTTTTTGCCAGCCTCTGAGCCTTTTCAAGGTCTCGGGACCATATTTCAGCCCCAAGCCCGAATTCTGTGGCGTTTGCGACTTTGACGGCCTCATCTTCGTTTTTTACTGTGATTACCGGGGCAATGGGCCCGAAAACCTCTACATTACAAACCTTCATATCGGTACTGGCTGCAGGAATGAGGGTTGGCCGGAAGAAAAAACCCTTACTATGCTCTTCTCCGTAAACGTGAGGTTCTGCACCTTTCTTTTTTGCGTCTTTAAGGACTCTTTCAAGACTATCTAGAAATTCTTTCTTTGCAAGAGGACCAATATCAGTTTCCTCATCCATAGGGTTCCCGATTTTCAGTTCCTGCATTTCAAGCTCAAATGCCTCGATAAAGTCCACAGCAATCGTTTCCAGGACAATAAATCGCTTGGCAGCAATATGGCTCTGTCCGGTATTTAGAAAACTGGACTTTGCAGCAACCTGCGTAGCTCTTTCGAGATCAGCGTCTTCGAGTACTATAAAAGGGTCCGAACTTCCCAGCTCAAGTACGAGAGGCTTTACCAGGCTTCCTGCAAGTTCACCTATCTCCGAGCCTCCGTCTATGTTGCCGGTAAGTGAGATCCCATCTACCAGTTCTTCTTCAATAATTTCCATTGCAGTTTTTGAGTCAATTAACAGGGTATTGAAAACATTTTCAGGAAATCCGGCCTCAAGAAAGATTTTTTCAATTTCAAGGGCCGAAGCAGGCACATTTGAAGCATGTTTGATTATGCACACATTTCCTGCACACATTGAAGGCACTGCAAACCTGAAAACATGCTCGAACGGGAAACTCCAGGGTATTATGCCGAAAATTACTCCCAGAGGCTCAAAGGTTACGTAGCTTTTCTCAGCTCCGATATCCACAACTTCATCTTTCAGAAATTCAGCCGCGTTTTCTGCATAATAATCGCAGATCCAGGCGCATTTTTCAATCTCGTCCCTTGACTGCCTGATAGGTTTTCCCATTTCTTTCGTGATAATTTCGGCATAAATTTCGGCATTCTGCCTGAGGACCTTCCCAACCCTTGAAAAGTATTTTGTTCTCTCCTCAACAGATAACGAACTCCACCCGGAAAACGCAGTCCTGGAATTTTCAATCATGGACTCGCATTCTTCATAAGAAAAAGAATCATATGTCCAGTTTACTTCTTCAGTGTAAGGATTAATGGATTTTATTCTCATGACTTCCCCCCAAAAAGTCATTAAAAAATCATTTAACAATATTGGAATTCCCAGTATTATAACTTAAGGAAATTGAATGGAATATAAAGAATCCGGATCTTACTACATTCAAAAAACACAATAAAGTGGAAATATCTTGGCATATAGCCATTTTTAATCTCATGTGATGAATTATGTTCAGAATCTAGTAGGAATTGTTATAAAATCCAGATATCAATTATAAAGTATCAATTAATAACGTATATAATTATAAATGGGGGAAAATAATGAAAAAAGCATTGATTATTCTGATAGTCTTGTTCGGTGTATTCCTGGCTATAGGATGCGCTGGTGAGGAAGGTGGGGCTCCAAATGAAACAGGAACTCCAGAACAGGCCGTAACCGAGGCTGAAGCAGTAACCGAAGCTGAAGCTGTAACTCCGGTTCAGGAAGCCGTAACCACAACTGAGGCTGTAGAAGAAACTCCTGTTACAGAAGTAACTCCGGCTGAAGCAGTTACTGAAGCAGAAAATGTAACTGAAACAGAAAACGTAACTAAGCGTATAAGTAGTACCCAAAGAAAGAAGGAACGTATTCTGGAGAACATTCAAGCTGGAAATAATACCAGTGAAGGTAGAGTAATCAAGGTAACTCCCAGTAAAGGTTCCTAAATCGTTTGAGGATAGCTTAGACCTCTACCTCTTATCCATATTTTATTGTGTAGTTTGCCTTTACACGCGAACTCTTAAACTTATAAGGACGTAGCTGTGAATTTTCTTTTGGCAACTAACTCAATAAGTATTCAAAGTTAACCTCTATAGAGAAGGCTCTTCTATCACCTTTTGATTCGCGTGAACAACAATAAAATAATAATAAAAAAGTAAGATAAAACAAAAAAATAAGATAATAACAGGGTCGTGTCCCTAAGTTATTGAACAGGGACTCTAAACATTAGTAATTCTTTTAAACTCCATATATGATCTGTTATGTGATCTGTTATTCCTTCTGCCATTGCTGGAGTTCTTTGTAACCATTTTCTATTTCCAGAGTCTAGTCTTAATTTTAGAGAGTCGTGAGGTTTTATAAAGTTATACCATGCCTGGAATAAATCAAATGCTTTCGTATGCATCTTCATTATTTTACTGAATTCCATCGTTTTTCTTCCAAATCTTACAAGAGATGTCCTGATTGTAAGATTTATCCTTTCTACATTGAAATACCAATGTAATCATCCAAATTAGCTCCAAGCATTTCAGATATTTCTTCAGGATCTCCAAAAATAATACGTTGAATATTTTCAACTACATAATTTTTTATCTTTTTCTTTACTACGTTTTCCTTCGTGGTGGAAAAGGAGCAATCTTGTGTTACTATGTCCAGTAGCTCTCGCAAGTCCACGAATTCCTCCTTTCTCGGGAATCAGAGATATTGTTTTTAGAATTTCTTTTTCAGGAGTGTTAAGTTGGAAAAATACTGTACCTCTCGTTTCACTAAAACATTTTTCATAATTTTTATATTCAAGAAGCGCATGGTTGTTTTTACCATATCTTTTTTTTACCATATCTTTCTTTTTACCATATCTTTCTTTAAGGACTATATTTCCTTGATTATTAATTCCATAATCAGGACAATCTTTGTTCCAGCAAAAAAATTGTGAAAAATCGATTTCAGAAGTGATTCTAATCCCCCAAAAATAATGGATTCAAAAAATATTCAAAAATATTTAAAAAATGAAATAATTTTAGGAAAAAACACAGGCAATCGAATATACATATTATTTATAAAAACAATCTAAAAGTTCATATATCATAGAATGTAATATATTAAAAAATGTAGAATGTTAAGGGAGATTAAGAGCTGAGTTTAATGGTATAAAGAAGAGGGTCATTTGCAACATTTCAGTCTCGCTTAAACAGATGGTGCCAGCTATGTAAAAATTATATGCGCATCAGGCTCCGGAAAAACAGGAATTGAAAGTGCCAATTTTAGAATTAAAAGACTGAAAGACATCCTATTTATTTTCAGTATATCGGGCTGCATACTTTAAAATATTTTTTATATTTTAGAGGTTCCTGATAAGCTTTACACCAATGGGGGATAGAAGGAAAATGGACGACGATATCAAAAATCTTATTAAGAAATTGGAACGCTCGGTCTTTGCAGGAAACCGGACAACTGCTGCCGAAAAACTTGGTGATCTAGGGGATCCTTGTGCTTTAAACGCGCTGATTGGAGCGCTGGATGACTCAAATCCGAAAGTAAGAGCTGCCGCTGCAGACGCCCTGGGAAAACTTAACATGCCGGAAGCTATCCCTGGTCTTATAAATGCGCTTAATGATCCTGATAGTCCGGTTAAAAAGACTGCAATTGCTTCCCTTGAAAAAATTAGCACACCTGAAGCTATCTCAGGCATTGTGAAAGGGTTCGAGGACAGGGATAGGTTTGTCCAGAAGGAAGCGGTGAAATCCTTGATGAGGATAGGCTCAAGAGATGCAATTTACGCCCTTGAGAAATCCCTATCTTATCCGGATTATTCGCTGAGAAGGATTTCAATAATAGCCCTTGGAAAAATCGACACTTATGAAGCTGCTCTCTGCCTAGTAAAGGCAATTGAAAACTCGGATAACAAAACAAGGCAGCAAGCTGCCGAAACCCTGGGAAAAAGGGGTAAGTCGGATGTGCTTGATGAACTAATGGAAATCCTCAGGGACCCAAGACAACCTGTGCAGGAAACTGCATCCGAAACGCTTTGCAAAATTGTAAGTGTGTCAACTTCAGTGCCTGTGCTGGTCAAGGCTCTCGGAGCTTCGAGCAGGGATGTAAGAAAAGTTTCAATTGAAACTCTTTGGAAAATCAGAACGCCTGAAGCAGTTGCAGGGCTTTTGAGAGCCCTGGATGACCCTGACTGGTATCTTAGGAGCCGCGCTGCAGATGCCCTGGGAGATATAGGTTCTCCTGAAGCGGTCCGGGGACTGGTTAAAGCTTTTGATATATATGAAAACTCCGTCAGGAAGGCGATTACCTGTGCTCTTGGAAAAAGCGGAACTCCTGAAGCCATAGAAGGACTGGTTAAAGCTCTTAATGACCCTGATAATTCGGTAAGGGAATCAGCAGTTCTGGGCCTTGGAAGATCAGGCACTAATGAAGCTATTTCAGGTCTTTTAAGAGCCCTGGATGACACTAAGGCAGCAGTGAGAGAAGCTGCGGCTTCTGCGCTTGGGGATCTCAAAGCGCAGCAAGCTGTTCCTAAATTGGTGGAAATCCTTGAAAAACCTGATAGCCCAATGCAAAAAGCCGCTATCTGCTCACTTGAGAAAATCGGCACCCCAGAGGCAGTTGCCGGGCTTATCAGAGCTACTGAAAGTACAGATGCCTGCGTGCGAAGGGCTGCATTGAAAGCTCTTGAAAAAATCAACAAAACCAATTCCTCACCTGCCCCCACTCCTGATGAGGCCGAAAACCCTGGAACAAAGCCTGTTCTCAGGAACCGCTTGACAGATGATGATTCTGAAGTTCGGACTGAAACTTCAACTCTCTCAGGTGATATCTGCAATATGAATTCTCTTAAAGAGCTTGAACTTTCAATTTCTGTTGAAGAAACAAAGGAGTCCAGAGCCCACCAAAACGCAATTAACGAGAAGAAAAATGGAATCGGGTTGACCTGCCCATATTGCTCCAGAAGCCTGAATCTCACCACTGCTCCCAACTTCTGTCCTTTCTGCGGGATGAAGTTGAAGCTGAAATACTAAAACCCACCGCTTTTCCCGGAAAAAGCTGTCGGCATGGTAACAAGCCTTTTTAAAACAACCCTTTTGAAAAAAGGCTTGACCGCAACCCTTTTGAAAAAAGGCTTGTCCGCAACCCTTTTCAAAAAAGGCTTGACCGAAAACCCCAAGAACCGTTTGAGTCTGATAACCTTATCCTCAAACCCTATCGGCGTGATAAACCGGCGCAACGGTTTGTGATAAATCGGCGCAACGGTTGCGGGTCAAACTTCGGCCAGGGAGGCAAATAGGGCCGAAGACTTTTGTTGCACAGAATCGTAGATATACGTTTTCTGTTTTTACACTGCGGAATCCCTGGATGAGTGCATAATTTTCTTCAGTTCGTCAAAAGACTCGACTCCTTTGATATCTTCCATCAGGGCCGTAAGTTCAGTAATACTGCTGTTGAGCTGTTCATCACTCGCGTTTTCGCTTTCGTTCACTCTGGCTTTAAGAAGCTCTATTTTCTCCTCAACGGAATCAATTGCCTTTGCCTGTTCATGGGTTAACAGGACTTCTTTGAGTTCTGCTGCAGTAGAGGCTTCACTTACCTCAGTATACAGGTCTTGAATCTCAGTAATCTTCTCGTTGAGCTCTTCAGCTTTGCTGCTATCGCCGGCTTCTGTAAGCCTGGTTTGAGCGGCTTCGGCTCTCTCAGTCATATTCTGGAGGGAATCAAGGATAACAGCCTGAACATCAGTGAAATTTTCATCAGTTATATTTTCAAGCAGGATATGACAAAATTCATGCCCTTCGTCAGTCTCTGTTTGCATTTCATCAGGTTCCACATTCTTTCCGTCATTTTCCATACTCTCATTTGCCTGCCTTTTTCTAGACAAAACCGTCTGGAAGTCGGATGCATTTGAAACCTTACTTATCTCAATATAGAGATTTTGAAGTTCAGTAATTCTCTTACTGATTGAGTCCAGCATGTCTGCCTGAACTTCAGTGTAATTTTCTTCGCTTATATTGCCTGCAGGACAAGAAGGACAAGATCCCGGACCATAAATCAGATCCGTCGAGTTTTCCAGGGTTGCGTTTTCTGAAGCAAAAGCCCCTGTAGGGACAATACTCAATATAATCAGCACCATCGCAAAACGGGAAATCAACTTTAATGTTTTTACTATCATAGATTGCCTCCGTTAATTACCATGTTTTCCTGCTCTTTTTGTCTCAGCGCTGTTTCCTGTTGACAGTCCTGAAATCAACTGGATTAAATATAAGCTTACTTTCAGAAACAGAAAAAATTATAGAAATTTAATTTAACGAATAATTTTTTTGAACTTTAGATTCCGCCAGAATCTTTTAAATCTACTGATTTAATACTTATAAGGACTCTTAAATACTTCGGCCCTTAAATACTTCATTTTTAGTGTTGTATCCTGAAATGATATTTTAAACTCAAAATTATTTGAAAGTTTAATATCTAATACAACTACAGACGACGCAAAAGGTTAAACGTTGAGTAAATTCCAATTTCATCTTGGTACTGTGGAACGATCATGTAAAATGAAGCAAATTCGAAGTTGGAGTTAAATAATGGATCACCTGTACACCTGTCTTTCCGCAGATGTTCTCTTAAAATAAATAAGTTTCTTGCTATCGTTTCGACCCCTCCATGTGTTAGCGTATCTTTAAGAAAAGCGACTTACAGCTATGCGGGCATCATGGAAAACAGGGCATTTACAATCAGTACCACATCAGAAGCTTATTTAAAATAGGCCTATCACTTTGGAACCGCAGGTGAAGGGATGAAGATAAGTTTGAGGCAACTTGTCTGACGCCGGTAAGAAGCGAGCTTGTGCCTGCCCCTTATGTTGGTGAATTTCCTGTTGTCCTGGAGCGCAAGCTTCTGCATAACTTTGAGATAGGGCTTCATACCCTGTAGGAGAAATCCTGGATATCAAAGCCGGTGCCTGGATATCAAAGCCGATGAATCCTTTCTCGATGAAAAAGGAAAAACCAATATTGAGAAAATCAAGCCTATTATTATATGACCCAGGAAATGAAAGATATTATGGCGTCGGGTGTAATCTTGGAAAAGCTTTTTCGATAGGCAAGGAGTGTTGAACGAAAAAGCAACATCAAAAACTAAAAAGTAAAATAAAGTAAAGTAATTGAAAGTAACAAAAATTATGCATTTCAAATTCTTTTTTATTCCTTCCTAAACGTCTTTTTCGCGAAAATCTTCCATCCTCTGAGGTCTTTTCCCTCAAATTTTTCCTTCACAGCTTCGAGAAGGGAAGGAACATCCAGGTGCTGTGGGCATTTTTCAACACATTGTCCACACTGGACGCACTGGGAAGCATACCCTGGCACGTCGCCTCTTATTATTCCTCCGGGTTTTGATGCATACATAAGTTTTGCTTCCCTTTCATTGCCTGACAGGTAAAAGTTATCGAAGATCTCAAAACAGCCAGGAATGTCCACGCCTGAAGGGCAGGGCAAACAATATCTACAGCCTGTGCAGCCGGTTTTCATAAGTTTCCTGTATTTTTGTTCCGCTTTTTTTACAAGCTGCAGTTCGGCGTCGGTAAGGGAGTTCGGATAGGCTTCAGATGCGATTTTCAGGTTTTCTTCAATATGAGATTCCTCATTCATGCCTGAAAGCACAACCGTAACCTCGGGTCTATTCCAGATCCAGCGAAGGGCCCATTCGGCTGGTGTGCGCCTTACAGGAGCTTCATTCCAGATCTTCTGCACTTCAGGAGGTACGGGATTTGTCAGCTTGCCTCCGCGCAAGGGTTCCATGATAATAATACTCAGGTTTTTTGAAGCAGCATACTCAAGCCCTTCCGTTCCGGCCTGATTTTTTTCATCCAGAAAGTTATACTGGATCTGACAGAAAGTCCAGGGATATGCATCCACAATCCGTTTGAAATCCCCTGCCGATCCGTGGAAGGAGAAACCTGCATTTATAATTCGGCCGTCAGCTTTTGCTTTGTCGAGAAAATCCAGCACTCCAAGTTTTTCCATTTTGTCCCATAAAAGTCCAACAAGTCCATGCACAAGATAATAATCGATATGGTCAGTTCTGAGCCTTTCAAGCTGGGCATTCAGGATCCTATCCATATCCTCCCTACTCTTTATTGTCCAGGAGGGAAGTTTTGTAGCAAGTTTAATTTTTTCTCGGTATCCATCAGCAAGGGCCCGGCCAAGGAAAGGCTCGCTTTCTCCCATATGATACGGCCAGGCCGTGTCGATATAGTTTACTCCGTGATCGATTGCGTATCTAACTTGCCGGGTAGCTCTTTCTTCATCTATCTTTCCGTCCCTGACCGCAAGGCGCATGCACCCAAACCCAAGTATAGAAAGTTCATCTCCGTTCTCTGGTACTTTTCGGTACAGCATTTCCATTACCCTTCTGTTTTAAGCTTTTACACTATTTTAAGGGTTTCTACATCCGAATTGCGTTCCGTCACCCGAGTTCCGTCACCCGAGTTCCGTCTCGGGAGGACGGTGCCCTTTTCGCTCACTTCGTTCGCTCAAGAGGGGTAATTTCTAGATAAATTTAGATAAAGAAACTAATTTAGCTTCGGGAGGACAGCGAGAGTTGTACTTTAGAAGGACAGAGCCTTTTGCCACCATAAAGAATTCAGTAGTGTGGTATTTCATAATGTGCCGACTTTTTGAAAACTATAAATCTCAAAAGTTATTGTTTAGAGAATTCAATATCAAAAGATGTGTTTATCCTTCAGCATACAAAATATTGACTTTTATTTTACAGCAAATTTAAAACAATACTATAAATTCTCTCAAATTATATTAATATTAAAATATTTTTCTTTAATGGAAAAGTTTAACTATATAATTTTCCAAAATAATATCAATATTTTTTAATAAAGAATAAATGATCAGGGCATATAATAATGAAACGGGTGGACAAGTATTTTTCAGTAAACTTAATGTCGTCAATTCTGATTTTATTCCTTATTTTCTTTTCATCTACGACATCTGCAGTTACTGAACAAAATAGTACGGCTACAATGATGGAAAATAATACCACATACAATCCATTATATTTAGATAATCTATGCTATGGTAACCTCATACAGAATAAGACGGTGTCTGTAACTGGAGATGGAAGTGGAGACTTCAACTGCGATGGAATTGATGATCAGGTAGAGATAAATCAAGCTCTTAAATATGTTGCGGAAGATCCGCAGTTTACAACTGTTTATTTAAAAGGCCCATATACATACGTCATCTCAGATAGTATTTTTATTGGAAATAACACGACCCTGGAAGGCGATCCTACAGCTGTAATTAAACTTATAGACAACGCGGGCTGGGCAGTTGATAAGCCACTGATAACTCAGATGGACAGTAACAAAATAAATGGAGTAACTATAAAAGGGTTTGAAATAGACGGAAACCATGACAATAATCTAGATAAAACGAATGGATATGGATTTTACAATATGATCCAGTTCTGCAATTCCACGGATATTCAAGTTCATGATATGTACATGCACGATGGACACGGAGAAGGATTGAAAATAGACAACAGTTCCAAGGTTCAATTTTACAACAACTCTGTATATAAAACGGGCCATAGTGCTTTTTTTGCAGAAGATTGTCAGAATTTAGAGGCACGGGACAATAAAATAACCATCAGAACGGATTGCGGTCTTAGAGTTTTAAATTCAAATCATGTGAAGTTTCATGATAACGTAATCGATTCCTTTTATCACTGGAGTGCAGGTGGTTCTGGCATTATGGTTGAAAAAACAACAGGGGTCGTTAACGATGTAGAAATATATAACAATACTATCCATGATACTTATGGGTCCGGAATCTGGTTGATAGGTTGGTTAGATTCTTATCCCAGGGAAGAAGCCCAGAATGTCCATATTTTTAATAATATCTTTTATAATACTGGCATGAACCCAAATATTGACCTGGTAGGGGGTATAATAACAAGTGGGTTTTACAATACTCTCATCGAAAACAATATCTTTGACGGAGTGTATCATGCGGCAATTATTCATATGTTACCTACAGGATCTCACGTTTCTCCGACATATGAAGCTCGTCTCAGTCTTTCATCCATAGGCACAAAATACACAACAGTTGTTCGTAACAACATAATCGTAAATACTCAGAAGTGCAAAACAGACCCTGAGGGAACCGGATATGCAGTAATCAATTATCTACCTGAAACACACACTTTTGTGTTGGAAAATAACTGTTTGTACAATAACTCTGCAGGTAACTACCGAAACTGCACATCAAGCACAGACCTCTATGCAGATCCTCTCTTTGTAAACCAGAGTATACACGATTATCGTTTGGAGCCAAACTCTCCTTGCATTGATGCCGGATATACTTAAGAATGATTCAAGTACAATATAAAGTATTGTTGCCAGGAATAATTAATTTGAACTGGCATACAATGCTCAAATAACGAACTCGGATGACGGAAATCGAGCGAAGGACTCGGATGTCGCCCAGATAAAAGGTACTTGTAACGTTCTTACAAATTTTTTATAAAATGAGGTAGCGTTCTCATCCGAAAAAACCTGGGAGTTCCGAACGGTATTCAAGAGACTCACTTAATTATAGTTGGGGAAGAGGTATTGAGGTACTTGACTCATCGTTGCGAATTTCTCTTTCTATATCCCTTATTGTGGAGTAATGTTCTGGAGTAGGTGCTCTTTGCTAGTGGGGTGTTAAAGAGATGAGAACGCAATTTATACTACACAGTTATTGTATATAATATTTTTAACAGTTAACCTTATTTTATTTCTCTTTTTTTGTGTATCTTGTTAACTTTAGTTCATTAAACAAACGCTTGTTTCATTAATTTAATGATCTTACAATCTTGTAAATTACGCTATGAGATAACTCAAAATTTTGAGTAAGATAAAAGAGAATATTGTTTCATAAGTAAAGAAGAGACTTTTTATTATTTTCGAGATTTTTTATTGTTTTCTTGTTTTTTGAAAGATGACGGTCAACTGTTATCGGAATCCATGTTATATTTTGACGGTACCAGACGATATTAAAAAGTCTCTGAAAGAGAGTTCCAGAATAAAAGAATACAGGTAAAGTAATTGCAGATGAAATTGGCCTTATGCAGATGAAAATCAACCTGGAATGCAGCTTACTTCATACGGGTGTTATAGGTGTGATATACCGTATATATCAGATATATGAGAAAGGCAAGCACAAGGATATATTTAGTATACATTATTTTTGCCACGGCTTTCTTTTCGGTACGGGTCATGGAATCGGTTGTTATCCGGGAATAAATATCGGCTGCTGTATAAATTTTTCCGCCGTTTTCGAGCAGGGCTGTTCGGAATAATGGGTTTTCGCCTACATGCATATACTCATCAGGGTAGTTCGCAGAGGCAGGTCTCCATGAAATATTTTCGATGCCGAAGCTTTCAGGCATAAATTCCTCAGTATGATTTACGCCAGCAGGCTTTTCGGATATTTTATGGAGTCCAAAGGTGGTTGGGGTGACATATGATTCGTACATATTGTTTCCGAGAGGTGTTATTTCCATAGGCTTTTTGTCAAAATAAAGCTCAGGAATTCCTTCTTCCCTGGTTGTAATAAGGACCCTGCCCTGCTGGTTTATTTTAAGGTCAGGAATTTTTAACTGGAGGCTCTCGTACATCTCGATATCTGCAACTGCCCAGTTCAGGGTTCTTGTAATTACCAGGCTGTCGTTTCCTGAGTACAGGGCATGAGCCCAGGGAATTCCATTACCGTATCCATTGTCAGTTGTAATAGCTGCAACCCGGCCAAGGCCAAGTCTCCAGACTGTGATTACGGGTTTTCCCAGCCTGGTTGTTATAAGACGGTTTGCTTCCGGCTTTGGGCTTACTTCATTGTAGCCCAGAAGATCACAGGGAATTTCGGAGATTTCCTTTGTAATGAAATGCCTGGGATCATAGACAATCAGTGCACCGCTGGAATAATCGTCTTCTATCTCCTCAGATTCATCCGATCTCGCAGAAAAACTGACATTTACCCGCTGTCCCGGTTCAATCCTGTTATAATTTTTCGATAAACCGATTTTATTCATCAGGAGGTAAGCGTAATAATTGCCATTGGGATTGACCTGGCGCTCAGTGCTTGGAGAGTGGATATGGACAAAATGGATGCCAATTCCCTCTTCCCGAAGCGAATCCGCACAGCTTACCGCCTGTTCAAACGTTTCATCACCCTCGTATTTATTGCCTATCCCACCATCAGAAACGATTATAATTTCAGCATCTGAACTGTTGTTCTGTCCTCTAAGCAGGCTGCGTGCAGTTAACATTCCTCGTTCAAGTGATGTCGAGTCTCCTGAAGGGGTAATTTTGCTGATCTCGCCTTCAAGCCACACTCTATTCGATTCTTTGGACATGTCCACAAACCCGTCTGTGATGTCCTGTCCTTTGCTCCCGAATGTGATAACATCCACCCTCGCATCTTTCAGGTGCTCGTTTTCAAGAAGCACAATAGCATTGGAGAGTATGTCATCTAAAACACGCCCTCCAATTTTGTTACTTTGCAGGGTGCTCGGCGAGACATCAAGCATCAGGACAATATTCCTGCCGCCTCTCCAGTTTGAAGGGCTGGATGTAACAGGAAGAAGTTCCTCAAATTGCGTATTTTGATATGTATTTTCGGCAGGATAGTCAAAAGAAGCATCTCCTCCAACCACTACCATGCCGCCGCCATTAATGATATACTTCCTGAGGACTTCAACTTCCGAACTTGAAATTGTCGATACTGCCTGATTGTCGATTATAACTGCATCCATGCCGTTAAGAGAACCAGATGAAAGGGAACCAGATGAAAGGGAACCAGATGAAAGGGAACCAGATGAAAGGGAACCAGATGAAAGGGAACCAGATGACCGTGCAGTATGTACTTCATAAACCTCATTAAGTATAGCTGCCAGAGGCGAATCATGTTCATCGGTCACAAAAAGTACTTTCGGTTTTGGCGTTACATATACACCTTTCATGTACTGGTTATTATTCTCAAAATAATCCAGGCCTTTAACGTTTATGCTTGCGGGATGAAGTGTTGCTTTTATCGTATGCGGTCCCAGTGTATCGAATGTATGGTTGAAATCAAAACTTTCTATCCTCCCGGTCTGGGTAACCTTCTTTTCCATCACCTGCTTACGGTCAACAGTAACTCTCAGCTCATACTTCATTTCATTTTCAGTTGATTTACGGACATGAACCTTGAACGGAGCCTCATTTTCGATTACAAGTTCGTTTTCTCCTTCAATCTCTACGCTGAGGTCTTCTTTAACCGCATCAGGAATAAGTGCAGCTACAGGAAAGCCATTTTTGTAGCAGTAGGAAAGTGCGTCTTCAATTGAAGTACCTGAGTTGCTCTGCCCGTCCGAAACTATAAGTACATAATTTTCAGGTGATGCCTGCTGCAGAATAGCATCCCCAATCGAAGTCTGCGAGCCTGAAATGCTTGTAACCGTAACAGGAACTTTGCCGCTAAGTTTCTCGAATATATCCTGCGGAACTCCCTTCTGAAGCAGTTCCATACTTGCGGTTTCATCCGAAATTATAGTTATCCTGGATTGATTGGTCTTTGGGGAAGTTATCTCTGCGGAATACGGAGCTGCGAGTGCCAGGATCAGGAGGAATGCAACAAGTACATGAAAAAAAAGATGTTTTTTACTGGCTTTTTTTCCCAGTCCGAAAAGCAGGAAAGCCGCAAGAGGCAGCAGGAGAAGCAACTCGGATTTATATAGGAAACCAAAACCCATAAAATCAAAACTCACAAAATCAAAACTCATAAAATCAAAGCTCATAAAATCAAAGCTCATATTATTCTCCTCCTGAACATGAGCACGTTCTCAAGAACAAGAAGGAGCAGAAGGGCGTAAATAAGGTATTTTCGGAGTTTGTCAGGTGATTTCGTATACAGGTCTTCTTTCTGTATATCTTTACTCTCACCTGTCAGGTTTAATCGATTCTCAGTAAAGGTATTTGACTCCGTGGAATCATAGAGATTAGCTGCAACGGTTTTCTGGTTCAGCTCATAAAGCCCGCATTTATCGTAGTAAACGAATTTATTGCTGATCGTTTCCCCAGGGGTTTTGACTCTGACATTCTGGTCAAACGCTTCGTATCTGCCTGTATTTACATTGGTTTCACTGATGTCCCCGATTCCCCATAAGTATTTGAGAAGCTTTACCCAGAATACCGGATACGTGGGAACCGTAGGGAAATTGTTCCACGCATCATTTCCAGTAGTATCGCTAATCCCCACATAAGTTGCTGTCCCGTTGTTAATCTTCCAGGTACAGACTACAGGCCCTGCTCCTTTGAGTTCGGCAAGCACCAGGGAATTTTCACGCGGAACCGCAGCCAGGTATTTTCGAGTATACACTTCGTTAAATGAAATTCCCTCAAAAACCTTTGTCCCGCTCCCTGCGGTCTCAATCGTATGGCTGGAGTCTTCCTCAATTGAGTTGATCTCTACAGGAAGGGCAGGATATAACTCGTGCATTTCCGAAGAATTATACAGGCACCCGTTTCCTATAACTATCAGATTTTTCCCGCTTTGCGCGTAAGAAACGACTTTCTTTATGGTGGAAGCCGGAAGGGGGTTATGTTCACAATCTATGAGAATAGTATCATATTTTTCAATAGTATCATATTTTTCAACACCTGCCAGAAGTTCGTGTGGAAGGTCGTGCTGTACATCGACCGAAAGGCCAGGCATAAGGGACAAGGCCGTAATCACAGGAGATTTGCTTATTGCCGGGTCAAGGTCTGTTGTGTCAGGGTCTATTGTGTCAAGGGTTGTGTCAGGGTCTGTTGAGTCAAGGTCTGTTAATATCAGCATTTGTTTCGGCTTGATTTCAGGGATAGAAATCCAGGCAATATTATCACAGGGTACTGAATCCTTATTGAGAATTTCCACGGTGGATATCCCCTGAGGAATACTGGAAAATTTTATCTGCTGGGTCCCGAATTCCCCAAGTGATACAGGCTCGCTTATTTTTTGGGTGGAAATCAGGCTTGATTTGCTTTCCAGCTGCACATCGAGCTTCACACTTTCATTATTAAAATTTTTGACAGTACAGGTGTACTCATAGGTCCCGTCATTTCGGTCTTTGAGATATCCGCCTATAATTGCATAATTGGAAGCTGCTTTGCCGACCTGCCTGAACTCAAGCTCCATATCTTTCGCCCTGGCGATTTTGATATATGTTTCAGGGGCTTTGCCTGCCCAGTTTTCAAAGTCGGAGATGACTACAATTTTTGCTTTTTGATTTCCCTCGTCGTTTATAACGGTCAGAATAGCGTCAGGAATCTCGCCAGAAGTATCCCTGACTTCCAGACTGTTGATTAGCTCTTCAGCATAAGTGGTTTCTATCGCTTTTGCAAGTACCACAGGCATGCTTTCGGCAGCGATAATCGTGTTTTCCTTGCCCAGGCTTTCTATTGCTATGGATTTTGCAGTTTCGATTCTGTCAGGCACAGCCATGCTGGCAGACGAGTCTATAATAACCACAACTCTGTCCGAATCCGTCGTAAGATTCTCAAGTAGAGGGCCTGCAATGGCAAACGCCAGGAGGATCAGTGCAAGTAGCTGTAAAAAGAAGAGTGGGTCTGTTATTTTTTTACTGAGCTTACGCCTGGAATCGAATGCATTCCTGCTGATTTTCCGGACAAACATCAAAGAAGGCAGGATTATCAGTTTTGGGCGGGGTTTAAGTAAGTAAACAATAATCAGTGGAATTACACCTGCGAGCGCAGCCAGACCCAGGGGAAATTCATAATCCATAGGCAGAGTCACCCTTTACCTATGACCGTGAGCACGGTGTCAATAGGCCGATTATCAATACTGATTTTGAAATAGGGGATCTTGAAATCGTGTGCGATTTTATCCAGCTCAGCCATATGCTTTCCGAATTCGGCTGCATATTCCTTCCTGAATTCCTGACCCACTGAGATGCTGAACTCTTCGTTTGTTTCACTGTCAATAAATTTGACTGTGCCGTCTACGGTTTCAGGCAGGTTGATCTCGGTTTCGTCATAGAGATGTATAAGCACGAGTTCATGCCTGCACAACCTGTGGACAGCATATCGGATAGAGTCAGGATCATCCAGAAAATCTGAAATTACCAGGACCATTGATTTTGACTTTATTCTGGGGTATATGGAATCTGCACAGTCTGCAAGCTTTGTTTTTCCATTGACTGAGATTCGGGAGAGGTTGTCAATGGTCCGAAGAAATTCATCCCTTCCTTTGAGGGCTTTGGTATAGTCTACATTTTCTGCAAAGGTTGCAATCATATACTGGTCATTGTATCGCATTACGATGTAAGAAATTCCTATAGCTACAGTTGATGCGTATTCGAATTTGTTAGGGTTATTCTCAGGAATGAGCATGCTGGTGCTGGCATCAAGCAGTATTACCATGTTCAGGTTTTTGTCTTCTTCGAACCTGCGTATATACAGCTTTTCAGTACGGGCATAGAGGTTCCAGTCAATTTTCTTTAATGAATCCCCCTGGTTGTATTTTCTGTGGTCTACAATGTCAAGCCCGGATCCCTTCTTTGTTGAGAGATGGCTGCCTGAGTGAATGGCTGTTACCCTGTTCCTGATCGGGAGTGCATACCTGTCGAGCTGAGTCAGGAATGAAGTATCTATCTTATGTTTTTTACCGTTCATATCCTGTCTCTGCCTCCGACCAATACTTCCAGCCACTTACTATTACACTTCCAGCCATACTTATCCCGACTCCCTGCCATTTTCTATTACACCCGACCATACTCTCTATCCCGGCCTCCTGACAGATTTATTGCCAGTTTCAGCCGTGCTTATCTCCAATTTCAGCCACGCTCTCGTTCGTTATACAGTTGTTTTTTATCCTCGAGGATTTTTTGTATAATTTTATCGCTGGTAGTATTATTCCGTGCAGCCTCAAACGAGAGAATAATCCTGTGGCGAAGGACAGGGAGTACCATAGCGTCTATGTCTTCTTTTTCGACGTATCCCCGTTTGTCAAGAAACGCATTTGCTTTTGCACAGAGAATAAGAGCTATTGAAGCACGCGGGGATGCGCCGGCTTCTATAAGCTCAGGCAGATTTCGGGTCTGGTTTACGATCTCGATTGCGTACCTTTTGAGTTTGTTGGAAATTGGAATTCTCCGGGTGATCTGCTGGAGTTCAAGGAAGGTCTCTTTGTCTATGCACCGTCTGACAGCAGGTCTGAATGCCTCAGCATACCGGTTTACAATTTCAAACTCCTCTTCTTTGTCCGGATATTGCAGCTGGATTTTCAGCAAAAACCTGTCAAGCTGGGCTTCGGGCAGGGCATAGGTTCCTTCCATTTCAATCGGGTTCTGGGTCGCGAGTATAAAAAAGGGTTTGTCAAGCAGATATGTAGTATTTGCCACTGTAACCTGCTTTTCCTGCATAGCCTCAAGCAGCGCAGACTGGGTTTTTGGCGAGGCGCGGTTGATTTCATCGGCAAGGACAATATTTGCAAAAACCGGGCCCTGCTTGAACTTGAAGCGTTTGGAGCCTTTCTCGTCATCTTCGATTATGTCGGTGCCTGTTATATCCGCAGGCATAAGGTCAGGAGTACACTGTATCCTGCTGAACTTCATGTTCATAATTTGGGAAATTGTGGATATGGTCAGGGTTTTACCCAGGCCAGGGTTGCTTTCGACCAGCACGTGCCCTTCGCACAGCATGGCTATAAGGATCTGCCTTATCATTTCTTTCTGGCCGACTATGGCATTGCCTATCTCTTTAAAAATAACCTCGAAAATTTCAGAGGCTTTTTCATAGGTTGGTTTTAAA
The DNA here is from genome assembly GCF_020804205.1 of Methanosarcina sp. DH1. NCBI lineage: Archaea > Methanobacteriati > Methanobacteriota > Methanomicrobia > Methanosarcinales > Methanosarcinaceae > Methanosarcina > Methanosarcina sp. DH1. Next base: position 22,403 of record NZ_WJBJ01000022.1, read on the forward strand.
TTAAGTTCCGAATCTTCAAGCTGGACTTCCTGTATTTCTCGCATTGGAACTCCTCTTTTTTCAAGATGAGAGCTTTTCAAAGTACTGCTTTATCAGCGGTTCATATTCTTCAGGCAGTTCTTCGCTGTAGGACTGGCTGTACCTGAATCCTTTTTTAGAGCCGTTTGGGCTTCCATTTAACTCATTTGCGGTCTCTGAATCGACCTGGTTTGTAAATCCAAGTCCCAGGCTCGGGTTTATCTCCATTTCAATCTGTTCTCCATTTTTGATTATGACAGCCTCTACGCCATACTCAGTCTCATCAACAGTTTCATTTTCCATTTCGCCTGCTGCCTTTCCTGCCGGTAAATCCGGAATTTTCTCTTTCAACTGGCTTGGAGAAATATCAAAGCTAAAATCTTCAGCTACACAGAAAACAATCAATCCGCTAAATAGCAAAAATATCACAAACGTGCGGAGAATCTGCCTGAGTGGAGCAATTTTTTTGATATCAATGCCGATTAATTCTTTGAGAACATCAAGAAAAAGCTTATTCGTAACTACGTTAAAATTTTGTTTGTTATCGCAGGCCGTACCTAACTTTGTCCTGAGCCCCGGAAAATTCCTTTCAAGCAAGCTTATGAGGTTAAATTCCCCTTTTTTCCTGAGCAATTTGTCGCAGACAACTGCGAAAAAAGTGATTATAACTGCTCCCACAGCCATTAAAATAATATTGAACCTGTAGGGGTCAATGTAGTTCTGGGTTTTAGAAAATGTCGCTATTCCGGGAAGAAAATAAGCAAACTCGTAGGCATTGAATAAAATCATAAGCAGGAAAAGAAAAGTAAATCTCTCAGCTATTATTAAGAGCCGCAAAAACCCGTAATAGCGCTTCAAATAAGTTTTATATTTTACCAGCACGGGCTCAAAAAACATGTAAATCCTTCCCATTATTGGAATTTCACGCTAAATATATTGTAGATGTTACTAAAATACTTTTCCAATAATTTTTGATATTTGGAACAATGAGAAGAATCCAAAAGATGTAAAAAATTCGAAAAGAGTGATAGTTTGCGGGAGCAGAAGTCCAGATTCCCGGAATAAAAACAGTAAGTGATTCGGTACAGTTTGATTTTGCCAAATAAAATGAATGCACTTGCTTTTTCGGAATTGATCAAAGATTCGCTACTAAAATTAAGTTGGAACTCACTCAAAATTTAACAAAATTTAACTTATTTGTTGCCTGCTATTGTATAAGGTATTAAACATTAAACTTTCATAGAGTTTTTAATCTGCGAAATAATTTCAGGATACAATATCCTGATTTTATTTATTAACTCTTTTTAAGTCCGTTAGGAATTCTCAGAATTGTTTTCATGATCATGAGCTTGATTAATTATTCAAAATACAAGGCCCAGGAAGTAAATATTAAGTTTTGGGATTAATTCGTCAACTGGAAAAACAGTAACAGACAGCCTTCACCTGTTTTAACAACAAACTGTTAATTAAATTGTATGTTTGGCCTTACATATGAAATAAATATTAACAAAGATATAATAAGTTCAGAAAGTGCTTTATATAAGGACAAGCCATCACTATTTATAGATAATGTTGCAGATTTTTTGCTTTTATGAAAAGAAATTTTTACAGCAAACGATCAGCAAAACCAGTACTAGATTTTGAAGAGACCAGTTTACATTAAAAATATTAAAGAAAAGAAAAATAATGGAGTAGGATCAATGAAAATTAACAAAAAGTTGCAATCTGCAGCTTTAATACCAGCAGCTCTGATTTTATTTTTAATTCTCGTTTCATCTGCGGCATCCGCAGATACTGACCAAGGCGTTTCGTCTGCAGGTATATATGCATATATTACAAATGAGTTCAGCAGTACTGTCTCTGTAATTGACACAGCTACAAACACTGTCACAGCCACCGTGCCTGCAGGATACGAACCTGCTGGAGTTGCAGTCAATCCATCTGGGACAAAAGTATATGTGGCGAACTTTTATGTGGAAGACTATGAAAATACCCTTTCACTATCAGTTGACGCGAAATCAAAATCCTCAAAAGTAACAACGGAACAGGTGGAAACTGACGGAGGAACTGTCTCCGTAATTGACACAGCAACAAACACTCTTATAGCCACTGTGCCTGTAGGAAGTTATCCAATTGGAGTTGCAGTCAACCCTGAAGAAACAAAAGTATATGTGGCAAATCGGGGTAGCAGCACTGTTTCTGTAATTGACACAGCAACTAATACTATTACAGCCACTATACCTGTAGAAAGCGGCGCCAATGGAATTGCAGTTAGTCCAGATGGAAAAAAGGTATATGTAACGAACCTTGACACTGGCACTGTCTCTGTAATTGATGTAGCTACAAATACTGTTACGGCTACGATAAATGTGGGAGACACTCCTTTTGGAATTGCAGTTTCTCCAGATGGAACAAAGGCATATGTGACGAATGCCTACGGCTACACTGTCTCTGTAATTGACACAGCAACAAACACTGTCACAGCCACCGTGCCTGTAGGACAATGGCCTTTAGGAGTTGCAGTTAGTCCAGATGGAAAAAAGGTATATGTGGCAAATGAAGAAAGCAACATCATCTCTGTAATTGACACAGCAACAAACACCGTTATAGCTACGGTGGAGGTAGGCGATCATCCTTTTGGAGTTTCAGTCACACCGGATGGAACAAAGATATATGCGGCGAACCATTACAGCACCACTGTCTCTGTAATTGACGCAGCAACTAATACTGTTACAGCCACGGTAGATGTAGAAAATAGTCCGGTTGCTTTCGGGCAGTTTATAGGTCCTATCTCACTGGCTCCTTTCGCAAACTTTTCTGCATCACCCACCGAAGGAAAAGCACCATTAACGGTTGCATTTACTGACAAAAGCATAAGATCCCCGACTAAATGGAAATGGGATTTCGGAGACGGAACAACTTCAACCAAGCAGAATCCAACACATAAGTATTCCAAAGTAGGGAGTTATACTGTTAAACTTACAGCAACAAATGCTAAAGGCAGTAACACGGCAACAAAAACAGGCTATATAAAAGTAGTAACAAAACCGGTTGCTTCATTCTCTGCGACACCTACCTCCGGAAAAGCACCATTAGCCGTTAAATTTACGGATAAAAGTACAGGAATACCGACCAAGTGGAAATGGAGTTTTGGAGACGGAACAATTTCAAGGGAACAGAATCCAGAACATGAGTATTTACAGGAAGGAAAATATAAGGTTACACTTACAGTAAGCAATGTGGCAGGCGGCAGTACTGTAACGAAAACAAATTACATAACAGTGACAACAAATACCAGACCTGGAATATACGCTGAAAATCAATAAATTATAAATTGAAACGATAAAAAGATCAAGGCTAAAGGGTATGTATGGTCATCAATCAGATATGACAAAACCAACCCTTTTAGCCTTAGTTTATAATCTTCTCTTTTCGATTTTGAGTGATTGGTCTTTCTTTTAATTTATTAACTCTTTGTAAGTGTTTGAAATTCTCAATTAGTACTTATGATTGAAGTGTTCTTAACTCGTATCTACAATTCAGCTGAGATACAGCAAAAAAACCTTCAACTGTTTTAATAATGAAATGTTAATTAAAGTGCGTACTTCGTTTTTAATATCTCAAATAATTATTAAAAATATTATAATATCGGAAAGTGCTTTATATAAAGGACAAGATATAAGTTTTTTAATAAATCTTGTAAATTTATACTCTATTGTAAAGAGATTTTTGCAATAGACTACTAACGAAATCAATGCTATATTTTGAAGAAACAATTGCGGCATGAAAAATGTTAGAATAACGAAGAATGGAGGAGTAGGATAAATGAAAACTAACAAAAAATTGCAATCAGCCGCCTTAGCATCAGCAGTTCTGATTTTATGTTTAATTTTTGTTTCATCTGCGGCATCTGCAACTACTGAGCAAGGCGCTTCGTCTGCAGGGACGTATGCATATATTACGAACAGTGGGGATAACACTGTCTCTGTAATTGACACAGCAACAAACACTGTTACAACCATTGTACCTGTAGAAGGAGGTCCTTATGGAAATGCAGTTAGCCCGGATGGAACAAAGATATGGGTGGCGAACTTCGGCAGTGATACTGTCTCTGTAATTGACGCAGCTACTAATACTGTTACAGCCAGCATACCTGTAGGGTCCTATCCGTGGGGAGTTGCTGTTAACCCGGATGGAACAAAGGTATATGTGGGGAACTTCGACAGTAACACTGTCTCTGTAATTGACGCAGCTACAAATACTGTTACAGCCACGGTGCCTGTAGGGAGTTATCCACAGGGAATTGCAGTCAACCAGGACGGAGCAAAGGTATATGTGGCAAACAGGGGCAGCAACACTGTTTCTGTAATTGATGCCGAAACCAATACTGTTATAGCTACGGTAGATGTAGGAAATGGACCTTCGGGAGTTGCAGTTAGCCCGGATGGAAAAAAGGTATATGTGGCGAACTCCGACTATGATGGGACTGTCTCTGTAATTGACACAGCAACAGACACTGTTACAGCTACTGTGCCTGCAGGAGGATGGTCTTTTGGGATTGCAGTCAGTCCAGATGGAACAAAGGTATATGTGACGAACTCCGACTATAGTGGAAAGCTCTCTGTAATTGACGCAGCTACAAATACTGTTACAGCCACTGTTCCTGTAGGGTCTACTCCTTGTGGAGTTGCAGTCACACCGGATGGAACAAAGGTATATGTGGTGAATCAGTGGGATAGTACTATCTCTGTAATTGACGCAGCAACCAATACTGTTATAGCTACTGTTCCTGTAGGAAGCAATCCATCTGCTTTCGGGCTGTTTATAGGTCATCTCTCACTAGCTCCTGTAGCAAACTTTTCTGCCAATCCTACCGAAGGAAAAGCTCCGTTAACTGTTGCTTTTACTGACACTAGCACAGGAGATCCAACTAAATGGAAATGGGACTTTGGAGACGGAACAACTTCAACCAGGCAGAATCCAACGCATAAGTATTCCAAAGTAGGGAGTTATACTGTTAAACTTACAGCAACAAATGATAAAGGCAGTAACACAGCAACAAAAACAGGCTATATAAAWGTRGTAACAAAACCGGTTGCTTCATTCTCTGCRACACCTACCTCCGGAAAAGCACCATTAGCCGTTAAATTTACKGAYAAAAGTACAGGAATACCGACCAAGTGGAAATGGAGTTTTGGAGACGGRRCAATTTCAAGGGAACAGAATCCAGAACATGAGTATTTACAGGAAGGAAAATAYAAGGTTACACTTACAGTAAGCAATGTGGCAGGCGGCAGTACTGTAACGAAGACAAATTACATAACAGTGACAACAAATACCAGACCTGGAATATACGCTGAAAATCAATAAACCTTAAATAAAAATGAGAAAAAAGTAAAAACTAAAGGATCGTGAGGATCACCTATCAAATCTGGATAAAAATGGTGAAAGTAATTTTATTCAGATTTGAGAATTACCTTTTTATATAAATTTTGAAACTGACTCCCAATCCAGTTCCTTATCTGATTTTACGCAATAATCCAGTTCTTTAACTGATTTTAAGCAAACTTAAAACGTCTATCGCCTTATATCATTTTTGTTGTTTACATTTTTGTATCGAAACATTGGTATTACTATGTTATACTCATCAGGTCTTAGAATTTTAAATTTTTACCTTAAATTACAAAGCAATAACTCACATAATCCTGAAAACTCGAACTGAATATATAATTTGGGTATATTATGCAAACTTATTCAAACTACACGACAGTTTTCAATAAATTATAAAAATATGTGAATCCGTAAACTAAACAAATAACACTTTAATAGCAACCTAATAATAACTCTGATAACATCAATAACTCCTAAAGACAACCTTAGAAATTACCCTAGAAATTACCCTAGAAATTACCCTAGAAATTATCCTAGAAATTATCCTAGAAATTATCCTAGAAATTACCCTAGAAATTACCCTAAAAACAACTCATGTAAAAAAATAAAAAATTGATCCCTATGCACCCCAAAACGCAACAGATCCTCGAAGTCTTCCAAGAAATCAATAAAATCCCGAGACGTTCAAAGCATGAAGAGCAGATTTCAACCTGGCTGCAGGAATGGGGCCGATCCAGAGGTTTTGAGGTAAAAGCCGATTCCTTAAACAATGTGCTCATCAAAGTCCCTGCAACGGTTGGATTTGAGAATTCTCCCACATTTATTCTGCAGGGGCATATGGATATGGTCTGCGAGAAATGCAAGGAGTCCGGGCACGACTTTTCCAGAGACCCTATAAGAAGCATTTGCGACGGAGATTGGATACGAGGAGATGGGACTTCCATAGGTGCAGACGATGGGATTGCCCTTGCACTTGCACTGGTACTGGCAGAAGCGGGGAAGAAAGGAGAAATCGGGCATTCACGACTTGAGCTGCTTTTTACGGCGGACGAGGAAACAGGCCTGACAGGAGCGAGAGGACTTGAGACTGGCTTTTTTGAAGGAAAAAGGCTTCTGAACCTTGACTCCGAGGATGAAGGCGTTTTTGTAATAGGGTGTGCAGGCGGGCAGAATTCGCTGATCACACTTCCTGTTGAGTGGGAAAAACCTGACTTTAAAAGAGAACATTTATTCAAATTTTTCAGACTCTCGGTTGAGGGACTGGAAGGCGGCCATTCCGGGGTTGAAATTAACAAACAGCGCGCAAACGGGATACAGCTACTCTTTCTGGCATTGGCCAAACTAAGGGAAAAGCTTGGGGCAGAAAATGTACGGCTTGTCCTGCTTAACGGTGGCAGCGTCCATAATGCAATTCCCAGTACTGCAGAAGCCTTTATTGTACTCCACAGGGAAAAACTCGAAAAAGCCGACGAAACCATATCATATCTCAGACATGCATTTAAAGCTGAATATGCAAAAACTGATCCTGGACTTATTTTGAATCTTGAGGAAATTAGCAGAGAAATAATCTTTGAAGTTGCAGACGATAAGGCTCCCAGAGAGGAAGTATCTCATGTTCGGGTCTTTTCGCAAGAGACTGAAGAAAAACTTATAAAAATGATCCTGGGGTTGCCGCATGGGGTTTACAGGATGTCGGAAGTTATTCAGGGGCTTGTTGAAACCTCTAATAATCTTGCTACAGTGAGGACGGCTGGAAACAAAGTAATGATTGTATCAAGCCAGCGCAGTTCAAACAATCCCAGGCTGGCTGAAATTAGCGGAAAAGTGGAAGCAGTTGCAAAGCTTGCAGGCGCATGGGTTGAACATGAGCCCGGATATCCTGCATGGGAGCCCGACCTGAAATCAGAACTGCTCTTGAAATGCAAGCAAGTCTATACCAAAACATTTGGGAAAGAGCCTGAGATTGAAGTGATTCATGCAGGGCTTGAGTGCGGAATAATCGGTTCGGCGTATGAAGGTATGGAAATGATTTCATTTGGGCCTACTATCAAAGATGCGCATTCTCCTTCGGAAAGAATCTTCATTCCTTCGATTGAGAAAGTCTGGATATTCCTGGAAAACCTGTTTAAAACTTATTGCTGAAAAAGGCTTCTTATTCAGTTGCTTCTTATTCAGTTGCTTCTTATTCAGTTGCTTCTTATTCAGTTGCTTCTTATTCAGTTGCTTCTTATTCAGTGGAAGCAAGTGACAAACTGTATTTGAGAATCAAGCCTTTTAAAAAACTGCTTGAGCAAAAACCCTGGCAACATGGCCGGCGTGGCCAAGCTAGTTAAATTACTCCAAGCTGCATGAGCCAGGCGACGGATATCAGTATGATTCCTGTTGTCAGCCTTATTTCCACTCTCCATCTTTCCCTGAATTCGGTGACTTTATTCGGGCTGAGTCCGAAAGCAAGTAGGAGGCCAAGAGCTATTACGGGAATCAGAAGCCCTATATGGTAAATGCCAATGTATAACGTTCCTTTGGCAATATCAGTTTTTGTTGCCAGGATGCTAAGGAGTGAGAGAAAAATCGCTCCTACGCAGGGTGCTTTGACCAGAGAAAACATACTTCCTGAAAGGAAGGACAGCGACACAAGGCTGTTCTGGTCCATTTTGCCCATAAAGTTTTTTAATGGTTTGGGAGTCCGAAAAGTGGTTCTCGCATGTTTTTTCAGCCAGTAGCCATCAAAAATATGCCAGAAGCCGAGCAGGGCAATGATCAGAATTGAAGCTCCTATAAAACTTTCCTGGATTTCAGGCAGGAAATTAACAACACTGAGGATGCTTATTCCAGCAATCATATACATGGCAAAGATTCCTGCCGAAAAACCAAGTGTGATTTTGAGCATGTCCTCTCTTCTTCCATGCTTGACAAGGGTAACTGAAGCAAGAAAAGCCATTACCGCAAGGAGGCAGGGATTAAAACCCGCAAGAATGCCTGCTGCCAGAAGTAAGAAGGGGCTGATTTTTTCAAGGTGCTTGTTTTTTCCGTCTCGAGTCCCTGCCATGGGGAGCGAAAGACTCTCGGCAAGAAGTGTAGAAGGTATCTGGGTTTCCGTCAGAAAAAAAATGGCTGTGCTTATATATATTTCATAAAAACCACTTGTCAACCGGCTTCCAGATACCGTTGCTGAAGCGATGGACGCGGGAGTCAGCAACAAAAAAATGCAGACCAGCACAAAAATTCCTTTGTGTACAAACAACTTAGGCACATTTTTCTTGTTCATATATTTTTCCAGAACTATTTTATTAAGTGATTTTTAACATCCGGGACCAATAGACACATAATCTCTACTGAAATTCAGGTTTTTACTTGTTTTAAGGTCTTTTCTTGTGGAAGGAGAGACCTGTATATCCAGATCGAGTTTTCATTCTTTAATTTTCCTCTTTTATAGTAAAAAAATTATGTATTGATAACAATTATTTCTTTCGATTTTACTAATCAGTGTTCATACTTTTAGTTTTAATTTGTGTATCTGTATATTAATTTTGTTGAGATATTATCTATTTATAATAGTCTATCTGAGCTAGCCAGGATTAAATATAAATTAAAACTCTTCTAATTAAATTATGAGTTTAATATATTCTAATAGATTCTATCTTTGAAACGGCTGAGACACACTTACCACACTTACCACACTTACCACTCAGGATGATATACTACAGAATTAATCCAGAATTAATCCAGAATTAATCCAGAATTAATCCAGAATTAATCCAGAATTAAGTGACTTTTCACGGCAAAAAAAGTATAGGAAAGCTTGGAAAGTTCAACGGAGTAATACCATTCCAAAAAAGACCTTTATCAACGGATTAACCATAAATCAACTAAAAGAGGTATACATGAAAAAAGTACCTGTTTTTTTAATATTGTTTTTCGTAGTGGCAAATATTTCAGGTGCATCAGCAGATACAATCACAGTAGGCACTGATATTGAGGGAGCAGATTACATCAGTATACAGGATGCTATCAAGAATGCAACTGCTGGCGATACAGTTCTTGTTTTTCCGGGAAACTATACGGAAAATGTATATGTTGACAAAGAATTAATAATCAGTTCTCTTTCTGGGAATCCTCTTGATACGGTTGTTAAGGCTGCTAACTCTGAAGATGATGTTTTTACTATTGTGTCAGATAACGTAACTATTCGCGGGTTTAGCATAACAGGCGCCGGAATAGATCAATACGGAGATGATAAAGCCGGGATTTATTTTGAGGGGACCAATAACAGTGTCACAATGGAAAATAATGTCTATTCAAACGGTTATGGCATTTTTTTACATGACTCGTACAACAATACACTTACAGATAATAGTGCATATATGAGTGGCATCGGCGGCATTTTTTTGTGGAATTCCAGCTATAACAGGCTGTACAATAATTACATAAACACAACTAATCATGAGGGTATATATCTATATGAATTAAGCAATAATAATGAGTTGAATAATAACACTGTGAATTTCACAGATTCCGGAAGTGGGATTGCTCTATCTTTATCTTATAATAATACTCTTACCAGTAACACGGTATTGAATAGCAATTCAGGATTTTTACTTACCGAATCAAACCTTAATTCCCTCATTAGTAATGTAGCAAATTCAAATAACTGGAATGGTATAGATTTTCAAGAAAGTAACAGTAATACCCTGCGCAATAATACTGCAAATTTTAACAAGAATAATGGAATTTTCTTGATAAAATCAAACAACAACAGGTTAGATTACAATAATGCCTCAAATAATTCATATCACGGCATAAATCTAAATAATTCCAGCACAGGCAACATATTGACTGGCAATATCGCAAATTCAAATGGTAAAAAGAATATTCACGTTGCAGATCCAGAAAATAATATGATAAACGCTGTTTTGCCTCAAGAAAGTGACTCAGAAGAAAGCGACTCAGCTCAAGAACTGTTATTCCAGAGTCTTATACCATCACTTATAGCGGTAATAATTGCAGGTTTAATTATATCATGGAAAACACGTAAACATTAAGTGTAAACTAAAGCGATCATTCACGGTAACCATTATATGATTTAAGATTAGGGAGAACTAAAACGTACCAAAAAAACAGCCGGAAAAGAAAAAAACAGTAGAATCAGGGGAAGAAGAGAAAGATATAGAAAGAAAAATCCTGGAAAAATATTTTTTTATCTGAAAGTTCTCTGAAGGTTCTCAGTTCTCTGAAAGTTCTCTGAAGGTTCTCAGTTCTCTGAAAGTTCTCTGAAAGTTCTCTGAAAGTTCTCTGAAAGTTCTCTGAAAGTTCTCTGAAGGTTATCTGAAGATTCTCCAAATTATTGAAGATTCTTCAGATTATTTCTACTATTCCTTAAGCTATCCTCTCAGAATATTTTATTAGAGCAGTATCTCTAAATTCTCAGAGTACTTTTTCCATGATGCTCAAGGCTTTTTCGATATCCTTCATTGAAGCCGCATAGGAAATTCTAATATGTCCGTCTCCTTCGCTTCCGAAGGCTGTTCCGGGAGTAACAACAACACCGTTTGAGATAAATTTCGAGGCGACCTCTGCGGAATTCGGGACTTTCGGGAAAGCGTAGAAAGCACCTTTTGGAAGGGCACATTCCATCCCCAGATCATTCAGCCCTTTTACAAGCACGTCCCTGCGCTTTCTGAACTCTTCTCGCATGGCTTCGATTGAATCTTTGGGTCCTGTCACTGCGGCATAAGCGGCTTTCTGAGCGATTGAGTTAGCGCAGGCCTGGAAGTACTGGTGAACCTTAAGCATCTGGCCTATGTAGTCTTTTCTGGCTGCCACGTACCCCAGTCTCCATCCGGTCATGGCATAGCTCTTTGAGGTCGCATTTACAGTAATCACATTGTCCGAATAGCTAGCAGGGCTTACGTGTTCTCCTTCGTAAACGAAGTACTCATAGACTTCATCGGAAATAATGGTTATATTGTGGTCGTCTGCAATCTCGGCCAGGGCTTTTATATCTGCCCTGCTTGCAACTGTGCCTGTGGGATTTGAAGGAGAATTAAGAACGATGACTCGAGTTTTTGGAGTGATTTTCTCAAGCACGGCCTCAGGCTTCATGGTAAGGTCTTCGTCAAGGGGAACACCTACGGCTTTGCCACTCAGGATTTCGGTCAGCGCATTGTAGGAAACGAAGCCAGGGTTTGAGATGAGGACTTCATCCCCATGGTTTAAAAGGGCTGCAAGGGCAATTGCAAGAGCTTCCGATGCTCCAGAAGTTACAATTATTTCCTCAGGGGAAACCGAGAACTCGTTCTCTTCCTTGAACTTGGAACTCAGGGCCTCTCTTAACTCCGGAATTCCCGGACCAACCGTATAACCCGTAAAGCCTTCGTTTATAGCTTTTATTGCCGCGGCCTTTATATGCTCTGGAGTGTCAAAATCAGGCTGCCCCAGCCCGAGGTTAATAGCGTCCGAGCCCGCGGCTTCAAAAATCTTCCTGATCCCTGAGGTATCTATTCGGGCTACGTTCTCTGAAAACTTTATTTCCTTCAAATTAGGCTCTCCTGTATCCCTATAAATTAATTATTTTTAGATTTACCTTCTGCTTTCTGGCGATTAAGGCTTTCATTCGATATTCGTATGTCTCGACTTCAGTTCGGCTTCAGAGGCACCTGTAAGCGTAATAAGCTGAGAGATTATCGAATCAAGGAAAATAAGCGATGTAATTTCGAAAGATGTACCCAGCGGAGGCATGGTTTTGTAACCTCCCCGCATGTTTCTTTCAAGGTAGCCGCCTGCGTCAGGGTCATTTTTAGTCTTGCTTGGAAGGATCATAGCAACATCTGAGATTCTACCTAATGTAGATTCTTTTTTAGATGTAACCGTTATGAGAGTTGAGCCAATGTCTTTTACTATTTTTCCGAGATCAGCTATAGAGTGTGTTTCTCCTGATCCTGAAATAGCAATCACTACATCCTCTGGCCGGACAGCAGGCGTTGTAGTTTCACCAACCACATACACGCTGAATCCCAGGTGCATAAGCCTCATTGCAAAAGCTTTGGCAACAAGCCCTGACCTTCCGGCTCCCATCAAAAAGATTCTTTCGCCTTCCAGAATTTTCTGAATCATCGATTTTATTGCTTTTCTGTCAAGTTTATCGATTATTTCACTTAGGTTTACTGAAATCATTCTCATTGATAATAGTACGTCTTCGCAGTCGTTTACCTGAACTTTTTCCATATGAGTTCTCCGAAAAACATTGAGTTAAGTGCCTGGTTAAATGCTTAATTCTATAATAATTAATTGATTAAATTTTATTTACCTGCTTATGTTAATGATATTTATCTGTCTCTGTTAATAATAGTTACCTGCCTGTGTTAATGATAAAAACGCCCCTGAAATACTTTTACCAAAATCTGTCTTCAAATTTACAGTCAGATTTCAGGGCAAGTTTCGGAAGCTTTCTTTCCACCTTGCCGCAATGCAAGCAGTTCAGGTATTACCTGCTTGTTTGCGACTCAGTTTTATAATTAATAGTTTTCAGTTCCCAGTTTTCAATATTATTTTTAAATTCGTGATAGAGTCTCTGGATATCACAGTCATTCCCATTCCAATAAAAGTCTTTACGTGTTTCTCCTTTCTGGAGCTCTTCAAGTATAAATTTTGATAAGTGAAAAAGGGCTTTTTTATTGGAAAAAGGAATACTATAATTTACGCGATAACCACCGGCCGTTTTTCCGTAGGACACGAGTGTGTACCCTTTACTCTCATATTCTGTAATATCATCAAAACTGCAGACAATTTCAAACTCATGAACCGTAGACTGGTCAACTTTTGAAATTCCTATTAGTATCTGCGCTATAATATAATCAGGAACTTTTCGTCCAAACCATACGGCAATTTTCCCGTAAGTACAGACTAAGTTAACATCATTCCTGCCCATCTCAAAGGAACCTAGAGACTGGGGAGGGTATATTATAGCTTCCTCGTCTTGGGTCTTTTGGGCACACATTGCTTCCACTTCGTTTACTTACTTGCAGAGACAAGTGCACTTATGAGATTCCGATCTTTTTTAAGGGTTTTTAGCTGGTTTGCAGGCCCTATTACCGTAAGTCTCTTATTGCTCTGCTTTTTGAAAATTTTGCCAAGTAATGAACCATCCGTATTTGCAGGATAGCTCTGCATCTCTATGCCCGAAAAAACATCAGGCTGGATCGCTGACATTGTCATTTCTATAAGCTTTGCTTCCTCCATCGGGTTCAGGCCCTTTTCAAGCACAAGAATTTTACCTTTCCGTACCTCATCGATTATGTATCGGACTTTTTCCATTGAAGCCATCTGAGAGATTCTGGCTTCGGATATCAAATCAAGCTGAATTCCCTGCATGTAGATCACCCGAACTGTTTTGCCAGAGCTTCATAAAACGAGTCCATTCCCACTCCTTCAAGAGCAGAAACTGGCACCATAGGATGCTGGGGGAAAGCTTCCTTTATGACAGCTGGATCGGCATCAGGAAGGTCTACCTTGTTTGCTACTATGAGGAGCGGAAGGTTTCTGGCTTCCATATTCCCTATTACTGTTACGTTGACCTGAGTATAGGGATTTTCGGTGGAATCCATAACAAGTATGACACCATCAAGGTCATCCAGCCATTTGACAGCTTCGATTACGCCTTCTGTTGCTTCCTTGGACCGTTTCTTGGATTCGGAGTCACTCATTCCCTGCTCCATGAAGTCATGGAAATCGATTTTTGTGGCAAGCCCGGGCGTATCTACGATATCAAGGCTGATTGTATGTCCATTGGCCTCAATACTTACTGCGTTCCTTCTCTTGGCATGCCGGGTTTCGTGAGCGATATGAGAAACAGAACCCATTGTTTCTTCGGCTCCGACCCAATCTTTGAGGATCCGGTTGCTAAGGGTCGTCTTACCGGCATTGGGGGGGCCGTAGATTCCTATGCATGCTCCTTTTTTCTTGAACAGTTTATTGAACATTTTTGAAAAGCTTACCTTAAATCGTTCTAACATATTCATAGCTTCCCTCCTTGGGAAAAGCATAGTACCTAAGGATTTCTCGGATTGCTTTCCTTTACGCATTGGTACTTAAATTTTTAATCTATTGATCCATGCACTTAAGTAACTTCTATTTATCGTACTGAGGGGATTGGGGGAAATTGTAGATATTTTTCTTCTCCAGTATGCCTGGGAATAAATAGGAAATTCAAGACCCTTTCTACGGTAGAATAGAAAGTGCCTCAGTGGAAATAACACCAGAATATAAATTGCTTTCTATCGCCTGATTCCCTCACCACATTCATAAAAAAGCTTTTTATCCAGAGATAAAAAACTTGTTATCCAGAAGACTTTGAGCTCTCACGAACTCTTTTTGTTAGTACTAAATTTTTATATGTGCAGTGATGTTCTGCACTTTCCTTTATATTTTTTCCGATTTTTATTCATTCAACCTTAAAAATATAAATCGTTTTTATGAGAATATTTTTTCTAGTGTCTTTCTCACTTAATTCTGTTTATAATTTTTACAGCTCATTTTTCCTCTATATATTTCAATATATCTTTTAGAAACTCTGAGATCGTTTTATAAATTCAAATATATTTTTTGAGCAACTCAGAGCATTGAAAGCTAAGCCTATTATTTCGATTTCAGACCTTAGTTATATATTTAACTTTTTTATTACTTTTGAGAGCTTTTACCTGGAAACACATCGAAATTTTACCTGGAAATATCTATTATTTACCTTTACATTTTCAAGTTGGGAAGAGTTTCTGATTTCTCAGATAGGATTTTGCTTATCTATCCCGAATTGCCATGTTTATAGCAATTTCGGCTATATTGGAGCTAAGGTCCCCTATTCTGGATAAACTGTCTACGACTGTCCCGAGTGAAATCATAATCTCATTGGATTCCAATTTCAGAATAGATTCATGCAGTTCTTCTACCCATGCGCGCATGTTGTCAACGTTGTCTATTACCTGATTTGCAAGAGAAGTATTCGCTTCAAATAGGGCCTCAACTGACTGTTTTACAAGTTCCATATAAGCAGCATTGAGTTTATCGACCTCTTCCATTACCTTATCATCAACGAGCTCTTGCATCTTTGAGGCGGTATTTGCTATTTTCTGTGCGTGATCGGCTATCCTTTCTATCGGGCTTGCCGCCATTCTGAACTCGTGGTATTCCTCTATACCTGTTTCTGTAGTGCCCGGCATTCCTCCTTCACAGAGAATCGAGCGAAACTGCTTGGAGATCAGGAGATATAACCTGTCAACCTCGTCATCTCTCTGACTTACGTCAAGTGCAAGGTCATAATCAATAGTTTTAAAGGCTCTTACCGCATCCTTTTGCATGGACGTCGCAATAAGGAACATCCTCTGTACACTTTTTTTGATCGGAAGTTCATTTGGGTTAAGGAGATCCTGGATAATCACACAGTTTGAGGTTTCTTCAGTAATTTCAGGGCCTATAAGTTTGTAGCATACCTTCCTAATTGTTTGCTTCTGTTCGACGAGTATCCTTTCCGAGAAAAGTTCAATCCTGTCATATCCATGGAGATATGCAGCGATAATATCTCGCTCAAGTGCTTTTGCTCCACAGCCTGTAACATCAATTTTTTTTGTTTTGATTGACCGCTCTTCAAGAATGGGATTTATCAGTAATTTTCCGTCAGGCTGGGGTTGAATGGAGACTCTAGTGCCTGTTTTGATCCCAACTTTTTCAGCCCATTGTTTAGGGAGAGAAATAATGTAAGTGGATCCGCCTGTCTGCTGTACTTTCCTGGTTTCGATAATAATTCCCCGTTTTTGATTAAATCTGCTAGACCTGGAATTAGAAATGTTTATTCCTGATTCAAATAGCACTTTTTAATAATAATTAGAAGTCTCTTTTTATATACGTGATTTAACTTTACTATTTATATTTGTGGATTTCCGCTTTTTTTATGAATATGTTGCAGAGCTCTGCGTTTCAGGAGACCTGGGTTCTGTGAAGAACGCAGTAAAAAATATTAAAGAACAGCGCATTCTCAGCATGATGATACTTGAAGGGCACGCCTGCGCATCAGGAGCAGGAACCATTATCGCGGCATTTGCAACCTGGAAAGGTGCGGCATTTGGAACTGGTTTAAAAACATATTCAGAGGTGGAACTCTCGGATCACGAGAAAAAAGTCCACGGATCGATTGAGGGAATGCCTGAAGCAGACACTTTTCTTGTTGAAAGGTGTGTTGAACTTGTGCTTGAACACTTTGAGATTAAACTTGGGGGCAAGGTAAAAACAAGCAGCAATATTCCTCTTGCAGGTGGACTTAAGAGCAGCAGTGCAGCCGCCAATGCAACTGTACTGGCAACCTTAAACGCTATAGGTGAATCAATGCCTCCTCTTGATGCTGTGAAACTTGGGGTAAAAGCTGCAAGAGAAGCAAAAGTAACCATAACAGGATCTTTTGATGACGCATGTGCTTCTTTTTTCGGCGGAGTTGTGATCACTGATAACCGTGAATTGAAACTGATTAAAAGAGAAGAATACAATTCCAAAGTCCTTATTTTTGCGCCTAACAGAAAAGTGTTCAGTTCACAAACAAATGTTAAACGTTCAGAACTCATTGCTCCGTATATAGATATGGCATATGAACTTGCACTTGCAGGAGAGTATGAAAAGGCAATGACTTTAAACGGTTTTCTCTACTGCAGTGCCCTTGGCTTTGATACCGAGTGCATTCTTCGAGCCCTGGAATGTGGTGTAAAAGGGGTGAGTCTATCCGGATCGGGCCCGGCGTATGTTGCGCTTGTCAAAGAAAACCAGATCGAAGAGCTCAGGTCGGCCTGGGAAAGCTGTGGGATCGAAGGCAGGGTTATAGAAACCTCTATAAATAACAGAGACGCAATGTCTTCAGAAAACGAGGGGTTCACTTGAGCGAACTTGAGGATGTCCGCAGAGAAATAGAAGAAATTGATAGGGAAATTCTTGCCCTTATTGATAGAAGAGTAAATCTTGCTGAAAGAGTACTTGAATCAAAAAGAATAAATGGGACTTCGATAAATGACCAGAAGCAAAATGAGGTTGTAATTAACAGAGCTTTAAATGCCGCAACAGAGCTCAACCTTGATCTGGGGTCTGTAAAGTCTATTTTTGAGACTCTTATCAGGATGAGTATTGAACGCCAGAACGAGTTAAGCGGCAAAGGAAGCCTGCCCTGACTGCTCAGGAGAAGCTAAAAATGGTTGATATCTCAGTAATTATGGGTTCCGAATCCGATAGGCCTATCGCCAACCGTGCGATTTCCGTGCTTGAAAAGAGCAAATACACTTACGAAGTAATGGTTATCTCTGCTCACAGGAACCCTGAAGAACTTGACAGCTACATCTCAAGCACTGACGCAAAGGTCTTTATTACAATTGCAGGTTTATCCGCAGCCCTTCCCGGGGTTGTAGCTTCCAGGACAAAAAGGCCTGTAGTAGGAGTCCCGGTAAGCGCGAAACTTGGTGGACTCGATGCCCTGCTCTCTATTGCCCAGATGCCCCCGGGAGTGCCTGTAGGAAGCGTAGGGATCGATAATGGAGCAAACGGCGCACATCTTGCTCTGAGAATTCTGGATTTGATTGACACCGCGAAGCCTTAAGATGCCTGTAAAAAGCTCTTGCTTCCGGGCTTAATACGTAACATTTACTAAAAATCAGCTACTAAAAATCAGCTACTAAAAATCAGCTACTAAAAATCAGCTACTAAAAATCAGCTACTAAAAATCAGCTACTAAAAATCAGCTACTAAAAATCAGCTACTAAAAATCAGCTACTAAAAATCAGCTACTAAATTGAATCGGCAGTAAACTCAGTCGGCTAGTTACAAAATTTGGTCGACTCACTCCGAAAACTCTTTTTTTAACTAATTTTAATTGTATGTGTTGTGTCTAACCTTTTCAGTTCATTCAAAATGGATATTAAATCAATTCCCTGCCATTGCTTGAAAATCTTATTTATCCAAAACGGCTCAAAAGATTCAAGCAGTAATTTGTTGCGAACATGGGGGCACTAATGCTGTTGCCGTGATCTGTTCCAATGTAGCTATCAACTCATCAATTTGAGTTGAGGTGAAAAGCCCGTCTGGGCCCTGTGGCGTAAGGTCTGTAAATGGCGATTCGTAAAGTAACGCAGCGTCCATTGCTCCGTGTTCTGTGAGATGGTCAATAATCAAGTTTATGAACTCTATCTGGTTTGCAGTCAGGGTCTTACCTGTCAGGAATGTGGCAAGCGACTGTTTTGCAGCTTCCCTATCAAGCCCTATGAGTGAGCGCACGAAGAGGCCGAGGCCGTTTGACACCTCTCTGGCATGGACAATTTCTTCCGGCCCTCCCAGCCCGCTTTCAGAGAGTATCCGCTCCAGTTCGTCAAGATCAGGTGCAGCCAATGGGATATTCATCCGGAGCTTGTGGATTACGGTATTGTCCTGATGTTCCAGGAGGAAGGCCCGGGTCTTTGCGCGAAACTTTTCAAAATCTCCGGCTTCAGCAAAGCCCGGTAGTTCCACATCGGTTTCACTGCCAATTTCGTCTTTGAAGTCAGTGTAAATTGGCTTTCTGTGGTGTTTTTCTATCAGTTTAACCAGGTTTCGGAGGCGCCGTCTAAGCGATTCCAGCATGGGAGTTGTCACATTCTCCCACCATTCATCGGTCTGCACATCAAGAATTAGAGCCATCTGGTCACGTACCATTGGAATGGCTGATTTTTCTTCAAGGAGGCCGGCAATTTCTCTTACCTGATTGCTCAGGCGCTCAAAGGCAGGCTCGGCACGCAGTAAAGCCAGTTGCAGGTTCAGGACCAGGAGATCAAACCGTTTTGCTTCTTCGGCTTCCGGTTGTAATTCCGAGGGAAGACCTGCGATTTCATGGGAAAGCTCGGAGAGGTCTTCGCCGGATAATTTTATCCAGGCTTCGGGTTTTGAGTATTTTTCGACCAGCCTCCTCCTTGGACGCACTACGAAGTTGTCAAGGTTCATTGAGGCAATTTCGCTGTGCAGCATTCCGGCAACCGAGAAGCGGACTTCGGCTTCCGTTTTCGGTTCGCCGTATATTTCCGAGGTCTCGGCACCGGCTTCGCAATCGCTGTCAGATTCAAGTTTTCGGTCAAGCACTGAGAGCAGTTCAAGACGCGATTTGAACAGGCGCGTACCAAGAGAATCTCCAAGTGAACCGTCTGTGGTTTCCGGGTTCTGGCTGAAAAACTCCAGGTTCTGGCAGTAATCAAAAAGATAAAAGAACTGTTTGTCTGTTCCGGGTTCAAAAAGGTCGGGACAGAGACGGGTACCGCGTCCTAACATCTGCCAGAACTTTGTCCTGGAACGCACCAGTTTGAAGAAAACCAGATTTACGACCTCAGGAACATCGATCCCTGTGTCGAGCATGTCCACTGAGATGGCAATGTGAGGGGCTTTTTCTTTGATAGAGAAATTATCTATCAGGCTCTGGGCGTATTCGGTCTTGAAAGTTATAACACGGGCAAACTCGCCTTTGAAATGCGGATAACTGGCATTGAAACGTTCGGCAATATACTCAGCATGAGCCTGGTTTTTGGCAAAGAGAATGGTCTTGCCCAGGCGGTCACCGCCAGCGACTTTCAGGCCCCGTTCCATCAGGTGTGCCAGCACTTTGTCCACGGTGTCTTTGTTAAACAGCCATTTGTTGACGGCATCGGCTTCTACACGGTCAGGGATTTCGCCTTCCTCGTCTCCCCAGTCCAGAGATTCCCATTGCTCTTTATCCTCGTCTGAGAGGTCGTCATAATTGATCCCCTGGCGCTGGAACTTCAGGGGAACTGAAACTGCTTTTGGAGGGACAAGGAAACCGTCTTTTACAGCTTCTTCGAGCTGGTAGGCGTCTGTGGGAACACCGGGTTCAAGGTCAAAGAGGCTGTAGGTATTTCGTTCGATTTCATTTTTGGGCGTTGCTGTAAGGCCAACAAGGAAAGAGTCAAAGTAGTCGAAAATCGCTCTGTACTTCTTGAAAACCGAGCGGTGAGCTTCATCGATAATTACAAGGTCGAAATGCCCGGACCCAAAGCGGCGCTGTCCGTTGTTCATTTCTTCTATCTGCTTCATCATTGTCGGATAGGTTGAAACGAATACTCTCCCGTCGGTGTCCTTTTCCGTTACAAGGTTTACAGGTGCGGAGTCAGGAAGATGCCGCTTGAAGGCGTTTACTGCCTGGTTTACCAGAGCTACCCTGTCGGCAAGGAAAAGCACTCGTTTGACCCAGTTGCAGCGCATGAGAAGGTCGCAGAGTGCAATGACTGTACGGGTCTTTCCGGCGCCTGTTGCCATTACTACCAGGGCTTTTCTGTCGTTGTCCTGTTCAAAGGATTCTCCTATGCGGCGGATGGCCCGGCTCTGATAGTAGCGGTCTGCAATTTTTGAGTTGATTCTGGCTCCGGAAAGAGACCTGCGGCTGCTGCGCCGCTGGATAAGGAGTTCAAGTTCGGATTTTTTGTAGAAACCCTGTACCTGCCTCGGAGGATACATGGAATCGTCCCAGATCCAGTTTTCATACCCGTTTGAATAGAAGATGACCGGCCTTTGCCCGAATTGTTTTTCCAGGCAGTCGGCGTAGAGTTTTGCCTGCTGCTGGCCAACCTGCGGGTCTCTGGTAGTGCGCTTTGCTTCAACGAGGGCAAGGGGCTTTCCGTCGTCGCCCCAGAGCACATAGTCTACAAAACCGACCCCGCTTTCGTTTGGCATTCCTGAGACTTCAAATTCCCTGTCCTGAGCTTTGTCAAGGGCCCAGCCGGCTTCTTTAAGCAGGAGGTCAATCAGGCTTTTTCGGGTCTCAGCTTCGGAATAGTCGTGTGTGTCCGGCTGTAGGGCTGAAGCTTCTTTTGCCTTTGCAACTTCGGCACGCAGGCGTTTTAGTTCTTCGTCCATTGCGGATTTGTCGGCCAGAAGTAGAGAGAGTTTTTCGTCTTTTTCCCGGAGGCTGTTTTCCAGGTTTTGAAGCTGCTCTATTGTCTGCTTCGGGACTGTTGTTTTTGGCAGGTCATCTGGGTTGAAACTCAGCCCGGGTTCAGGCTTTTCTTTTCGGGCATAGGTGCGTGCCAGCCAGTAGGTTATGTGAAAAAGTTCACTCACGGCTGTCACTGAATCATATGCCTGAATGGAACTGTTGCTGTGCACAGCCTCGTTTCCAAGCTGGATAATGACCCGTGCTTTGTTGAAGATTGCCTCTCCCGCAACTTTTTTGAATGTAGGCTCATGAATGAGAGCACTCAAATTTTCCTGATACGGCAGGAGCAGTGAATAATCGTACTTGTATATCCACTGCACAGCCAGTTCCAGAGCCCTGCGAGCGTAAAAACAGGCAGTGCGAGGGTCAGGATAAACCGCATTTGAGGCTTTTTCGGCTGCCTCATACAAAGAAGGCCATTCGGCTTCGAGAAAGGCAAAATTGGTCATTAATATCCTCCGTTACTCATCTGGTGTTCGAAAGATTGCCGCACCAGACCTATTACATAGGGCAATTCATTCAGTGATCCGAGGCCGACTTTTACGTCGCCATTCCCCCAACAACCGACATCGGAAACATCCTTGCAGAGCCCTCTTGGGTCGTTTATGTCAGAAAAATGCAGATTGAGAGACAGGATCAGCCGTTTAGCTTGTGGTACCACATCCACAAAGTTAGTCTCAGCTTTATAGGCGACATAGAGCTTGAGAAACTCCTCGGTTACACAGGGATCAAGAGCCAATACTTCCTTGCGAAAGGCTTCGAACAGCTCATGCACTGTTCCCGTTAACAGGGATGGATGGTCTTCAATTGTGTAACCAGATGCTGTAGCCTTTGTCCTGTATGCCTCAAGGGTATCGTTAGTCAGTTTTGGCATTGCCCATACATTGAGAGCTATTTCTGCCAGCCTGCTTGCCCTTTCTTTAATAGTCTCTTCATTCCACTGGTCGAGCTGACCAAGCCCTTTATTGAGCTTGAGAGGGCTTTCTTTAAAACCGCCAGGCATGTCACGTTTCTCTGTGAAGGACCTGTCACTATATTCTGAGTTGTAACCAGTGAGTGTGAGGTTGCCAAGGGTATGCAGCCACGTTTCATGGATTCGTTTCCACTCTGTGCCAAGTTCTGTTTTCCAGGCTGTGGAGAGATTCTCATTCTGTGGCATTATATGTTCGATAGTATACTCATCTACCTGCACACGTTCTTTACGTCCATAGTTTTCCAAACGTCTGATCCAATAGCTGCGGCTTCGGAAGTTGTAGAGGTCCCGGATTTTCAATTCGCGCCTGAACTCCTCATCGTTTGGAAAGCGGCGATATGATGGCAACTGAAAAAAGTGTACCTGGATGCTTTTGAGATAATGGTCCTTTTTTAGATATCTGGAAAAGGTTGCAAAGGTCTTGTTCATTGAGTTTGTGGGAATAGAACAGATAGCACGCCGGAACACATAGGATTCGATCAGCCGAACTGCTGCAACAAAATCTTCCCTTGACAGCATTCCGGTTGCATAGTCGTGATAAAGTTCGAGCAAGAATGGATAAGCTACATCTACTCTAAGCTCGCGTAAGTCTTGGAAAGCAAGTTTCAAATCCTGATATGTCTCTTTTCCAAGTGCCATTGCACAGAAATAGCGGGAAAAAGTCCGGATATCAGTAACAAGTGCCTCCATTCCTGCCGGTTCCGTTTTTGTGGAATTCGCATGAACCTTAAACGCTTCATAGACTTCCCCTATTCTGGGAATCTCTCCTGTTTTAACGGTCAAATAGTGGCGCATGAAACCGTCGAACTGCTCACTGTAGGCTTCCTGCCCGAAATCCACTTCCATTGGCCGCCAGTACTGTTCATACAGCCTTGTCTGTAATTGCGGTTCCAGCCCCATAAGGATGTAGTTGCGGATCAGGTCAGCCTGACTGAGTTCTTTTCCGGTTGAGTTC
Organism: Methanosarcina sp. DH1; assembly: GCF_020804205.1. NCBI lineage: Archaea > Methanobacteriati > Methanobacteriota > Methanomicrobia > Methanosarcinales > Methanosarcinaceae > Methanosarcina > Methanosarcina sp. DH1. The sequence goes on from NZ_WJBJ01000022.1 coordinate 45,728, forward strand.
ATGCTTTCAAAAATGAGCTGCGGGTTGTCCTGATCGCGATTGAGCGCGATATCAACAACTATAAGCTTGGCCAGCCCTTTACACAGGGGAGTTAGATCATCTTTACATCCGGCAATCCATGATTCGAAAAGTTCGAAATTTTCCTTTACCCGCAGAGAAAACTCTTTTGGCTGTTCTCTGTTGGAGACAATAGAGGTAAGAGAGTCCTTATCAGTCTGTGAAAGGATAAGTTTGTAATACTTTTCTCCTTCTTCCTCAGGGTTGAGCAGATAATAATTTCGCAGCTTTCGGGGAGAAAACCCATCAAGAGGTTCACGTTTTTCCTCATCAAGTTTTTCAAGCGCTCTGGCAAGGGCAGCTATCAGCAGTGTTACTGTGGTCAGGCGCTGCTGGCCATCGATTACGAGCAGAGGAGACTGGCTTGAAACCTGATAAATCCCTTTTTCTATGTAGACGATAGAACCGACAAAGTGAGCTGAGATATCATCGTTATTGCCTGTGCGGAGAATATCATCCCACAACTGAAGGCACTCTTTTTCAGTCCACGAGTAAGTGCGCTGGTATATGGGAATCACAAATTGAGGGGATTTTCTGAGAAAATCAAGCAATTTGGCTTCAGTGGCTTTCATTTATTTTTTCCCTTCTACGAGTTTTGGAAACTCAGCGGCGAATGCATTTCGAATCTTATTGAATTGTTCTATATTGAGCATCTTTCTGCAATTTACTGTGTTCATTACTTTATACCCGGCTTCAGCCATAGCCTCGGCCAGTGCCATTTCAAGCGCTGCCAGGATGTCTCGACGCTTTTGATGCACTTCCTTTGTCGTTGCTTCCTCCAAAATAGGTCCATGTGCAACCAAGCGGAATGTGCATTTTGCAGGATCAATGCCTTTTCCTTCTAAATGACGGCGCAGCACATTGCTCTTATCATTGAAACCTAAATGCTGGCCCATGCGATTGAAGGGTGATTGTGCATTGATTGATGAGCTATCGCCAGTACGTCCCACGTAGTAAAGATTTTTCTGATCTTGAGTCGTAATTTCCCAAATATAAAGCCAGAAACCACGCTGCAAGATTTCTCCATTAAATTTTAGCTCGTGGGTGGCGGGTCCCATCTTATAGTTCCCCCCTGAAAGCCCGGTACTGAAGAGAAGTAAAAAGTTCATCAAGTTCTGCAAGTGAGGCTTTATGTGCTGCTTTTATTTTTCCTACGGTGGCGACACGTTGGGCGTATTCGTGTTGCAATTCAATTGGTGGCAGAGAAACAGCCAATTCTCCAACAATTCCTCGATTCAAGTTAGGTAATGTGGCTCCAAGTGAAAAACCTTCCAAATGCTTACGCATAGTCGCGCTTGAAAGCGTTGCTTGGAGGTAGATAGCAGTAGCTTTGCTCTCATCAGGACGGATAAAAAGCGATCCCGTACCGCAGAGCATTCCATTGTGCTCTGATCCCACGATTGCGCATCGACCCATTTCTCCTCGACGACCCATGATCACATCACCTTGTTGAAGTTGGTAAAGCTGAAGTTCAGCATGTTTTTGCACAGTGATAGACTGGTTTAGGTCAGGAACTATTTTTCCATATTCAATGTGCGTGGGATTTATTAGCGGAATGCCACCGAAAACATAATCCTCCTTATGAAGAAGCGATCCAAATGGACCGATTTGAATATGATCTACGCAGTGTTTTAGAGGGCATCTTTTCCATCCCATTGGATTTGATACTGAGTCACCGAACATATCATAAAAAATAGATTGAGTGAGCTCATCTAGATGAGCAAGAGAGGCTCTACGTTTGGTTCGAAGAGCCTCCGCACGGTCCAGAATATCTGCAATTCGTTGTTGCTCTGGTAGAGGAGGAAGTGGAATTTTGATCTTCTCTACAAACGCTGGGCGTGCTCTTAGTAAAGAGCCCCCTACACCCGAAACTGTGCTCATGAATTTTGAATGGAAAGGATCACTAACTAAAACATGCCGAAGATAATTAGAATATATTATTTCACTTCGAAAAACAATCCACTCGCCGGATGCGATTATTCTCCTGCCTTGCGCTTCACCTACAACCCACGAGCGGCGAATGTGTGGAACAATCTTAGAAAGGAGAACATCACCGGGCTCAACAATTTGTTTGGTTGAACCAATTAATTTGCCAGCCACTACTTCCGGTTTTCTACTGTCAAAAGCAGGAATGCTATAAAGATCAAAAACTTCATCAGGAAACTTTGAAGGATCTACTGAACCAGATTTCTTCGCCATAATCTCGCCGAGCGAAATTGTCTGGACTTCATTCATCCTAACATCCCTTCCAGTTCTTTCATCCCCTGCTGAATCTCCACTTCCAGCTTTGCGAGGCTTTCGAGTATCTCTTTCGGGGCTCTGTATACCACTTCTTCATACACAACTTCCTTGTAGCGGTTGAGGGAAAGGTCGTACCCCTGGGCTTCAATATCCGCTTTTGGCACGCAGAAGCTCTGCTCGGTCCTGGCGCGTTTGAGTTCACTCTTATTGCGCTCCTGCCAGCGGGCAAGGACGTCAGGAAGGTTATTTTTGGCGTGCTCGTCTTCGTTAAGCCCGGTTGAAGGAACAGGGCCCAGTTTGTCCTCGCTCAAAAGCGGACTCCGTTTATCGTCAAGGCTCCAGCCGTCGGCCTGCATATCGTAGAACCAGACATTGTCCGTGCCTCCCGAATTTGTTTTCGTGAAAAGGAGGATAGCAGTAGAAACGCCGGCATAAGGCTTGAAAACGCCGCCCGGAAGTGAAACAACCGCATCAAGCTTCTGCTCCTCGACAAGCATGCGGCGAAGTTCCTTATGGGCTTTGCTTGAGCCGAAAAGCACGCCGTCAGGAACGATAACAGCCGCCCGCCCGCCTGGCTTCAAAAGGCGCATAAAAAGGGCAACGAAAAGCAGTTCGGTCTTTTTTGTCTTGACGACCTTCAGGAGTTCCTTAGAAGTGCTCTCATAGTCCAGCGAGCCGGCAAAAGGAGGATTTGCAAGAACGAGAGTATAAGCTTCCTCGTCGCTGGAATAGTCCTGGGCAAGAGAATCACGGTAGCGGATGTCCGGGTTTTCCACGCCGTGCAGGAGCATATTCATGCTGCCTATGCGGAGCATGGTGTTATCGAAATCAAAGCCGTGGAACATATCCTGGTGGAAGTGCTGTTTCAGCTTCTCGTCGTGCAGAATATTCGGGTAGTGTTCCCGCAGGTGTTCGCCCGCGCATACCAGAAATCCGGCTGTCCCGCACGCGGGGTCGCATATGATGTCTGTCGGCTGCGGCGAAGTAAGCTCAACCATCAGGCGGATAATATGGCGCGGGGTCCTGAACTGTCCGTTCTGGCCAGCAGATGCTATCTTGCCGAGCATATACTCGTATAGGTCGCCTTTGGTATCGCGGTCTTCCATCGGCACGTCGTCAAGAAGGTCCACCACTCTTGAAAGCAGGGTAGGTGTGGGAATAGTGAAGCGGGCGCCTTCCATGTGTTTGGCATAGGTTGAGTCGTCTCCGCCCAGGGTTCGCAGGAAGGGGAAGATGTGTTCGCTGACTATTGTAAACATCTCTGCCGGAGTAAAGTTTTTGAAATGGGACCAGCGCAGGTCTTCGTAAGATCGGCCCTTATCGTCCTGGCCTTCAGGAAAAATACGGCGTTCCATAGGGCGTTTAAGGCGGACTGATTTGTTTTCTTCAAGTGTCTGGAGGTCGTCCAGCCTCCGTAAAAATAGCAGGTAGGTAATTTGTTCGATAACTTCGAGGGGGTTGGCTATGCCGCCGGACCAGAAAGTGTCCCATATGCGGTCGATTTTGTTTTTCAGTTCACCTGTGATCATTGTTATTCCTCTAAATCATGAGGTTGGAATGCATGAAAAGAGCAAGCACATGGAAATGATTCTCATATTTTTCAGGGATACACTGTCGATAGACTGTAGATACACTGTAGATACACTGTAGATACACTGTCTATCCTGTGCTTTCTCAGTTAGTGGTTTTGTGATTTTTTGTTGTGTACTCAGTTATTCCCGTTTATTTTTAACTTTTACTCTTTTTTACGAATTTTCACATTAAGGGGGATAAGTTCCACTATCTTAAATCACGATTTTTCTTTTGAACTATATTATACAGTTGATATTATAACAGTTAGTAAAAATAAATGTTTTGAATTAACTTTTAACCTTGGTAAAAAAATTTCCTGCTTGCGTGCTGATTTTTTCAGTAGGATATTCTAAAAAGAGGAGTGATGACTGATGAAGTCATATGATATTTGTTTCACTAAGGAATGATTCAAATATAATATCAAAGGTCTTTGTTGCAAAAATGATTATTTGGTAATGGAACTAGTTCATCGATTCCAAAGTATGTCCAAAATGAATTTTTTGAAAACCACGGAAAGCACGGAAGACACGGAAATCAGTAGTAAAGGCGTGTTTCTTCCGTGCTTTCCGTGTTTTCCGTGGTTATAATATCCAGATCGAATCACTATGCGACAGGCTGCGTTTTCCGTGTTACAAAATTCCATGTGACTTGAGAATAATATTTGCGTTATAAACTGTAGTCATTTTCTTATTATTTATATATTTGAGAATCGATATACTAGAGATCAATCCCCAAACTGAAAATTTGAAGTTATATTTTAATCATTCCCAAACCAAATGGATAGAGGAAAAAGGCTCTTAGTCATTCCCTATGGATATTAGTCATTCCCTATGGATAAGATGATTTTCAACTCAAAACCGCATTGGTTTTTATGAATACATTATGAAGATATCCACACAAAATAACGAAAAGTTAAAAATAGTGCGGGAGAAGGGATTCGAACCCCTGAACGTCTGCACGAACAGATCTTGAGTCTGCCACCGTTGACCGCTTGGTTACTCCCGCATTTACGGAATCCAATAAGGTAACGATAGAACTAACATATAAACCTAATCCTGTAAACAAACTATTCTGCAAAATCCTGTAAGTAGAATCTCTTGGAAATTAAACTAATTCTATAAGTAAGCCAGTTCTGCAAAAATTTAAATTCGGGAGCTATTGCCGTTATTAACTCGTTTTTTCGATTTCAGACCTTCAGCCTTCAAACTTTAAGCCTTGCCTTATTTTTTGGTTTCATCGCCTGAACTGTTAACATGAACCCAGTCAAGATACTCCTTTTCTCCTTCAATTCCCCAGAATTCTATTGCAGGCATCTCGTACGTATGTAGCGACTTTACAAGCTTTGTGATTTCTTCAAAACGTGAAGAATCAGTTTTTACAAACATGGCAATCTCATTGTCTTCTTCAATCTCTTCCTTCCATCGGTAAACCGAAGATACCGGAAACATATTCACACAGGCTGCAAGCCTCTTTGAAACCAGTTCTCTTGCAATCTGTGACGCATTCTCCATGTTTCCTGCGGTAATATACACAATTCCAAGCATAAGCAGACACCTCACTGAAACCTGATTTCCACAGAAACCTGATATCCACAGAAACCTGATATCCACAGAAACCTGATCTCTACAGAAACCTGATCTCTACAGAAACCTGATCTCCACAGAAACCTGATTTATTGAACAAGATATTTAATTTAAAGCACATTATTCCATCTGTAAATAGTGTCTATCGACTTGGCCTTAGAACTCCTGGGCATTGGCTATTATAAAAAGTCTCGGCATTAGCTATTATATAAACTTTCATATATATTTTTATATAATTAGTATGTATTACTATCTATCCTTTTCCAGATAAGAGTATTTTTGAAAAGGAACGGAATATATATTGATTCAAAATAGTAAGAGGCATAATATAATATTTTTATATCATATTGAGCAGTAGAACTTAACACAATGAATTAATTGGCGCAGAACATTATGCGCAGAGTTATATAATAACGATGTTAACGTTTATATATACATAGCAACAATAAAAAAATTTATAGATATATTTTTCTCAACAGTTTTGTATATACAGTTTAATTCTAAATTTATACCAAAATGTATATTAAAAATCATATTAGATTTATATTAAAGTCCATATTAAAATTTAATATAAATTTGATATTAAAAAACATATCAAAATATATATTAAAATTTACATTAGCTTTATAATAAAGTTTATATTAAAATTACTATAAATCTTATATTAAAAAGCATATCAAAATATATATTATGATTTATATTAGTTTTATATTAAATTTCATACCAAATTTTAATATAAATTTCATATTAAAATATGTACTAAAATTTATACTAAAATATATACTAAACCATATACTAAAATAAATATTAAAATTTATACTAGATTACATACCAATTTAACTTACTTCATAGCTGATTAAATTTAATTAACAACTGATTTGGCTTAATTCGCGAACTTTACGTTTAATTCATGAACGGTTAAGCTTAATTATAATTTGTTCAGTTCAATAACTCGGAGAATTCCCTTGAATGGCACAAGCATTGCACTGAGTATTTTTTTACTGTACTGGTTCGCAGTTTCCGTTCTTGACAGGAAAGGTATTCTGGAGAAGTATAACATAAGCACCTTTGGGCCACTTCCCATCCTTATGATCAGGACAACTAAGGGCCTCAAGCTGCTCGATGTACTCGCCCGTCCGAAATCTTACTGGAGAAACTTTGCAAACCTTGGAATCTTGCTGATGTTTGCAGGCATGATTGCAATGTTTATGGTCATAGCTATCTCGGATCTTGGGATGTATACTTCTTTCCTTAACGGAAACATGCCTGAACCGGGAAAATATAACTCTCCGAGAAATATCTTTCTCATTCCGGGATTAAATGAGTTCATTCCTCTTACCTGGGGAGCTATTGCCCTTATAGTCACGCTTGTCGTGCACGAGTTTTCACATGCGATTCTTTGCAGAGTTGAAGGCATCCGGGTTAAATCGATGGGAATTCTGTATGCTCTGGTTCCTATAGGAGGCTTTGCGGAGCCTGACGATGAACAGCTTTTCGGGACTAAAGAGAAAACAACAAGAGAACTCCCGCTGACAGCCACAATCGAAGAAATCGAGAAATGGGAAAAAGAAGAAAAAACAAGGCAAGAAACTGAGATCACAAAGCCTGAGGAGCCGAAGCCAGAACCTGTAATAGGCGCAACTAGAACTCAGAGGTCCCGGATTCTTGCAGCAGGTGTTATGGCCAATTTTACCGTGGCTTTTATCGCTTTCCTGCTCTTCTTCGGGCCCGTACTCGGGGCAATCGCGCCTTTAAGTGATGCAATGATCATGAGTGTAAACGAAAGTTCTCCGGCTGCCCATGCAGGGCTTGAGAACGGCATGATAATAACGCAAATTGATGATACCAATATCACTACAGCCGAAGAGCTACAAACATACCTCGAAAAAATCAGTCCCGGAGAGACGGTTCATATTTATGCCACAAAAAACGGTACATTATCCACGCATGATTTACAGGTTGCCTCAGTCCCCGAAGACTATATTGGTGGAGTGTCCGTGGGAGGAATTGTTTCAGGAAGTCCCGCCGAATCTGCAGGGATCAAAACCGGAATGACAATGATCAGGATCAACAACACAGAAATGCAAAATGTTTCAAGTTTCGTAAATTTTATGAAAACCACAAAGGTAAACCAGACTGTAAAAGTAGAACTTCTTCCCTCTGAAAACTACACAGGCAACCTCACTGAAAAAGGCACTGTCGTTTTCGATGTGCAACTATCATCTAATTCGGAAAATGATTACGGTTTCCTAGGAGTTATTTACGGGAATAATGCAGTTATGGACCTCCCTATGCTCGGAATTTCCGTGTTGATACCCCAATCAAAGGTGTATCTTGAAGCCCTGAATCAAATACCGTCCTTACTAACCATACCTGCAGGCTGGATCATTCTCTTTGGACTTCCCATCTATGGATTTGCAGGTGAAGGATTCCGAGGCTTTTCAGGTACTTTCATGCAGTTTTTCCATCCTGTGGGCTGGGCAGAACCTCTGGGAATAGGGATTTTCTGGATTGCAAATACCCTGCTCTGGGTTGGCTGGCTGAACTTTTATGTAGGACTGTTCAACTGTCTGCCTGCCGTACCCCTGGACGGAGGGCACGTGTTTAAGGATTCCATCTATTCCTTTGTATACCGGTTCACAAGGAACGATTCAATCTCAGAAAAGATCTCAAACTCTATCACAGCAAGCTTTTCGATGTTGATCCTGTTCTCGTTTATATTTATGATATTTGGGCCCTATATAGGACAGTGGATGTGATTGACATCGAAATCTCAGATGAACCCTGGCCTTCAAGAAAGTTATAAGGCTTGGGTTTTACTTTCTTTCCCTATTTCTTATTCATGCAATATTATTCAATTACTCTTTTCTTTTTGCTCTCAAAACCCTTTTCCGGTTTTAATCCCAATATTATTTGCATAAAATTTTTGTTAAACTGGAGATATATAGAACTATCAGTAATATCTACAAGCATCACAAGCCATTTATCAGCAATGGTTATAAGGTGCTTACCAGTCGCTATAAGATGTTTTTCAGTAGATAGTTACGGCATTTACCAGTGAAAACCACGAGACGTTTACCAGCAAAAGCCACAAGACGTTTACCAGTAAAACAGCTACAGGACGCTTCAGCTTAACCTTATATGAAAAATTCAGGCGGGGATTCAAAGATGGTTATTTCCGGGCGCAAGAATTTCAGTTTATCAGGGTTTCGGAAGATACTGCATAGGCATCCCTATATCGCGTACAAAATAGCGGCTGTGTTCCTGTTTGTTATCTATGTTTTTACTTTTGAGTATCTCATGATTTTTGAGAACCAACCCGAAAATGCAAACCTTATTACCGCTATCTACTGGGCCACAACAACTATTGCAACAGTTGGGTATGGCGACGTAGTCTTCACTTCCCTGCCAGGAAGACTTTTTGCTATAATCGTACAGATTCTGGGCATAATCTTGATTTCGGGTTTTCTTATAACCTATGTTGTTGCTCCATGGATGGACAGGGTTATCAAGTTCAGGATGCCGAGAATGGTCTCTTCAGGCATGAAAGATCACATAATTATCTGCGGATACAATCAACTGGTTGAAACCCTGATAGATGAATTGACCGAGGAGGATATGCTCTTTGTAATAGTCGAAGAAGAAGAAGACCTCATCAGGGAACTTGTTTATAAAAATATTCCCTGCATTTTTGGGTCTCCGACTGATAAGCAAACCCTTATGAATGCTGGCATAGAGAAAGCCAAACTCCTTATTGCAAATAAGTCGGACGAAAAAAATGCGAATATCGTTTTGACTGCCAGGGAATTTCAGTATATCAACATTATTGCTATTGTAGAGGACCAATCTAACTCAAGATATCTCAAATATGCAGGGGCCGATACAGTCGTTTCTCCCAAATCGATGTTCGGGCAGTTTATCGGCAGGAAGGCAATGGACAGGCTCGTAAGCCGGGTTACGGGGGCGACTGAGGTTTTTGAGGGAGTCCATATTGTTGAGTTTCCCGTTTACCTGAAAAGTCCTCTTATAGGTAAGTCACTTAAGGAAATCTCCAACCAGCAGCTCACAGGTGCAAAGATTGTAGGAATCTGGAATAGTGGGACTCTATCTTTTGATCCCAAGGAAGAAGATATTGTCCGGGAGAATACCGTTTTACTGGCGGTAGGGACTCGTGGAGAACTTTCAAAACTGAAGAAACTTACACACTGATATAATATTCAAAACTGAAGAAACTTACACATTAATATGAGGTTCAAAACTGAGAGAGGTTGACACATTAATATGAGGTTTAAAACTGAAATAAATACGAAGCAGTTGCAATAAAATAATATGCCCGCCAAATTTATTTGCATTAGCGGGTAAAAAGGCGAGCTTTAAGGATAAAAACTCTAAGCTAACAACTCGAAACTGAATTTAACGAATGAAATTTACAGGACATGGGAGCAGAAATGGAGCCAAAAGGGCACCTTATCGTACTGGGATATGGGGATGTCGGAAAGAGCATAGTAGATATACTTTATGGAAGTCCGTTCCGCTTTGTAGTTGTGGACTCTAATGATAAGGTTTTTGAAAACGTAGACTTCGAACATCTTGTTGGGAACGGGGCAGATGAAGACATACTGCTGGCAGCTGGAGTAAAGACAGCTTCCTTTGAGTTTGTGGCTCTTAATGACGATACCAATGTTATTTTCGCAACTCTCATTTCCAGGAACCTGAATCCGGAAATTACCATTGTAGCAAGGGCAAATTCCGTAAAATCGATTGAAAAGATCTACAAAGCAGGAGCCGACTATGTAGGTTCTCTTTCTATAGTAGCCGGGCAGATGCTTGCCAAAATGACTGCAAACTGCATGGGAAAAAGCTGTAGAATCGATGAAGACATAATGCTTTACGAAGGCATAGAAATCGAGAAATACCGCATTGATAAAGGTTCCATTCTTGACAGCAAGTCAATAGAGGAACTTGACCTGGAAGGACAGATCGGTTGTACTATAATAGGCATCGAACGAGGAAAACTCGTCATAACGGCTATCAAAAAACAGACAACAATAAGGGCAGGAGACATCATTGCAGTTGTGGGAAGCAGCAAGCAGATTTTAGAGTTTAAGGAAAGGTATGTTAATTGAGGCTTTTTAAAACTTATTTGACTGATGTTTTGTTAAAGTTGACAAAAATTATTATTTTACACATATTTTTAGTATTCATGGACTTACTATTACTATCAACGTTTGTTTGCTTAAATAGTCTAGTTTTTTAATATATTAAATGACGTGATCAATTTATTTCTATATATATCTATAAATGACTTCATATCGTCATATGTTAGACTAAAAATACACAATTTGCATTTAATTTTTCATAATTTTGCTATAAGACAAAATCATTATTAACAATAAACAAACGTTAAATCTTAAAAAACGTATCATCTAAAATTTATATTTAGTTAAAATTTTTTTTGCCAGGGTTTAATATTAAAATCAATTAAAAATAACTTAAAAATATTTTGTGTTTTTGTTAATATATGTAAATCTTAAAAAGAGGTGTTTCTTGTGAAAATTAATATTTATATAAGCAACATAAGACTCAGTTTCATAATTTAGTGATTTCTCATTTTTTCCGTCCTTAAAACTTCACTTTTCTCTGCTAACTGCTCAAATAAACTGTAATAATCCTTGAGAAACTATTTCTTTGGCAGGAATGCCAAAGAATTATTTTACTCCTTTAATTTTTTCACTGAATTCTTTGACTAAAATCGATACGCTCCGCTATTTAATCCTTAACTCAGTTCTCAAAAATATCTTTTACTAAAGCTTAAATGGAGTAAATAATCTGAACAATTCCAGAAATGACTTTTGTGGTTTCTTGAGCAAATTTAATCTTCTCATTTGAGTAAGTTTAATCTGATTCTCAATTCCTTTATCAGTYCTGAACTGCTTCTTGTTATCCGTTTTTARACTTTTTGAATARTAGCTTTCAATAGGATTATTTGTCGCTGGCGCTCCTGGAAGATAATGGAACAAAGTAAGATTTAGCCAGTGTTTATTGATCATCCACAATCGTTTTTGAACCRATTCATCATATGTTCTTATATTTTCCATTAATTTATTGAAGTTATATTTTGCTTTTTCAAGACTATTAAGTGGAAGATTTTCCTTTTTYCGTCTTCTTTCAAGCTTTAATTYAKTTCTATACTTRTAAAATTTCTTTTTTGCTTTTTTACTCCATTCCTGATGTTTTTCTTCTTTATTAACTAGATTAGGTTCTTCAGATAGAAGTTCTTCCAGAAATTTAATCTCATTCTCTCKATTGTAAAATATATTCAATAACCTGTACTTCAATARTTCCTGTTCAATTGTTGTATTTTTTKGGAAATCRCTAACAATAAGCTTGTTTAAGTGCATYAAACAATATTGATGGACTAACTTATCMCCAAAAATTTCCTTTAATATATCAKGGTATCTCTTATCAAARTCCGTAACGATAAACACAGGCTCTGATGCATCCAGATTTTTCTGTAAAAATCCCTTGATGGTTTCTGARCTCTTATCTTCAAAWAGTTCATCTGCTATCGTTCTTTGAGTTTTTGCATCCAGTAARGTTAAACGGTATTTCTGACATCTTCCTTCTTTTGGATGTTGTTCGTCATAGTGYACCATATGTATATTTTCTGAAAATGGAACAGTTTTCTGTTCCATTTCTTCGTAGAATGCTCTTAAAATAGTGCTTTTTGATCTTGGATAGATGAAGTCCATTATATCAGAAATTCCACCATATGAAACGTTATGGTATCTGAGTAACTGGAAGAAATCATTGAATTAATTAAAAAGTAAAGTCTTCAGATCTTCCCAAAAACTATGATCTTCTTCGTGTGTACTACCACAATTTGAGCATTTATATCGACCAATGTTGATTTYTCCAAGACCTTCTTTAGTATGGGGATTATAGCCATTATGAACCATTGGAGTAYTACAAATTGARCAGACTGGAGGAATTTTTCTACGAAAAATTCCTCGTGTASTATATTCATAATCGTTTCCAAAACAACCAAAAACATCTAAGAGAGCAGGGAGCTCCGAAAAGTTATTAAGAGTAAGGTTTATAGTTACCATTGTTTTTGCCGTAACATCATTACATAATTATAGAATTATAATTTTGTGTAGTGATGTTACACTTACTTTTATCACTAGATTTTGAGACTGAGTCGAATCGGGTAGATTTTTATAAATAGAAAATAACTGGAAAAAGTGCCTTCCACAAAAAAGAAATTAAAGGTTAAGGGCACTTAAGTGCCCGCGAACACCCTCAAGCGTTTTATCTAAAACACTACAGTTTCACCTTAAGTGTCCGCGAATACCCTCAAGCGTTTTATCTAAAGCACTACAGTTTTACCTTAAGTGTTTAAACGCGTTTTACCTGGGGTGTTCCAGTTCATTTGTTTTTATATTATTTGTCCAGAAAAATTCAGATGTATTCAGGTCTTTTGCGCCAGAATCAGACTTATTTTCACTCTTTTCTTTCTCCAGTTCATTGAGCTCCTGAATCCTCAATTCAACAACATCCATTGCATCTTCAAAAAGTTGCCTATTTATTTCGATCCCGAAATACTTTTTAAGTTTTTCTTCAGGAGGCATTGTCGAGCCTGCCGAAAGGTACGCAATGTAGTTTTTGTTGAAAGTTTCCGGGTCTTCCTTATACTGTTTGAAAAGGGAGAGAGTTATTGCCTTTGAAACTGCGTAGTTGAAAGTATAGTAATTGGTTGTTAAGTAAATATGGTTAATATAGGCCCATTCTGCAGAATCCTCATCATAATATTCCACCGAGTCGCTCCCATACTCTTTAGAGAGATTTGTCCAGATAGCATTGAGGTCGTCTCCGCTGGCTGTCCCGTTTTCAGCATATAGCTGGTGTGCTTTATATTCAAATTCCGTAATCATAGGCTGGCGAGTAAAGTAGTTCTGGTATTCCCCTATATGCTGGGAGAGAACATTAACTGCAGTTTCTTTATCGGAATTTTGAACCACGTAATCAACAAAAAGTTCTTCGTTGAAAGTGGAAGGAACCTCCATTTCATAAATCGGACCTGAGCAGTAGAGATAATCGACGGAGTTGCCAATAAGGTAGAAATTAATCCCATGTCCAAGTTCATGAGTAATGGCCTTCTGGTCGCTGATAAGGCCATTGTAGTTGAGAAATACAAGGGCTGGAGACTTTAAAGAACATAAACTGTAAGTGTAACCTCCTGGCTGTTTCCCGTGTTCAGGATCAGGATATACATCTACGAAATTCCCAGTTACCATTTTTAGAAAGATTTCATTGAAACGGGGGTCTATTCTGGAATACGAATTCTGGATTTCCTGCAAGGCTTCTACATACGTATAATTTTTGCCTGGCTGGTCCGTCAACTGCAGCATAAGGTCGTATGGCCTGAGCGTTTCAACTCCAAGTTTCTTTTTCCTGAATTCATTATAGTCTTCAAACACGCCTTTTCTTTCTTTGAAAACCGTATTCATCTCATCAATTTGAGTATGGTTAAGATAGGCACTATAGAGAGTGTAGTCGTAGTAATCTGTATAGTTCAGTTCCCTTGCTTCAATATCGTCAATCCGGGCTTTTTCTGAATAGAGGGATGCCATGGAATCTGATTCGTTTTTCAGGTGGTAAAACCTCTTCTCATAACATTTCTTTCTGTTTTCCCGGTTTTGATCGGTTGAAAGTAAAGTATTGTAAGACTGAGAATTGACTGAATATTCCTCTCCATTCTCAAGCGTTATATTTCCTGCCATTGTGACGTTATTCGTAATTTCCGAAAACGCCTCAGTTTCCAGTTTCATGCGCTGGTTTTCGAGTTCTGTAATGTATATAGCCTGAGATTCATTCATTGCCTTGTGGTCTGAAAACCTCATATACTTAGTTTCAAGATAAAGCCTGTACTCCTCAAGTTTTGGCTCTTCGGAAAAGAGTCTGTCCCACTCTTCCTTATTGAGCGAGGTCAACTTAACGGTTGTAAATGAGGTTGCTTTCCCATATTCGGTAAGCAAGTTCTGAGAGTCCGTAAGAAGAGAAGCAAAGAACGGGTCACTCACATTTTTACTGAGCTGAGTATACGCATAAACGTACAAAACTTCAGTAGATTTTGAGAATTCCTTTTCAGCGTTCAGGTAATCGAGTAAAACAGGTCCAGATAAGTTTTCGAATTCAGGACGGAAAGTTGCGTTTATTTCTTCTGGCTTCTTTTTTAAGGTTTCAAGTTCTTTTAATGCATCTTCCCTGCTGCTGAAAAGATATGTATCGTTCCATTGAGTCGTAACATCATTTGGATTCAGTTTTTCAAACGGTTGTTCCTGGTTTAGTGTTTCAGAATAATTCGTAACCTCTGCAGAAGCACCACATTCAGAAAACGTTGAAAAAAACAGTAATAACCCTAGAGTGATGAGTCCTTTAACTATTCCGAGAACAACAAGCCCTTTAACCGATTTATATCTCATAAAAGCACCGTCCTTAATAAAATAAAAAATTTCAACTCAGGTTTAGAAGAAATCTTTCCAGTATCTCAATAAAATAATAAGAATAACTATTGATATTTCTATAATAATTATGTAAAAAGTTGTCGATTTTGAACGCCAGAATGGCAAAAACATGGGTTTCAAAACAATATAAAAGTGTACAAATTGAGTGAAGCATGTAAGTTTACTGAAAAAGAAGTTTACTGAAAAAGAAGTTTGCTGAAAAAGAATTTTACTGAAAAAGAAGTTTGCTGAACAAAAAGTTTGCTGAAAAAGAAGTTTACTGAAAAAGAACTTTCATGCCAAATGAGTGAAAAAAACATGAAAAACCGTTTAAAAAGATGAGTAAGTAAAGCCCGAAGGCTTCACTTTAAGAATTTACTGTACCTGCTTATTTTGCGAGGTTGTAGTTCTGGTTGACGATCTTGAGGGCGCAGAAGTTACCGCACATTGTGCAGGCGTCAGAATCTTCGGGGGCCCTGCTGTTCCTTACTTCTTTTGCGTGTTCTGGGTCGATTGCAAGAGAGTACATCTTTTGCCAATCGAGTTCTCTTCTGGCCCTGCCCATCGCAAGGTCCTGTTCTCTTGCCCTGTCTGGATATTTTACCATATCGCCTACGTGAGCTGCAATCCTGGAGGTTTTGACTCCTGTGATGACATCTTCGAGGTTTGGAAGGGCTAGGTGTTCTGCAGGAGTAACGTAGCAGAGGAAATCACAGCCATATGAGGCAGAAACAGATGCTCCAATTGCAGTTACGATATGGTCATAACCGGGTGCGATGTCAGTTACAAGCGGGCCAAGCATGTAGAAGGGCTTGTGGCCGCTCATTTCCTTCATGAGTTTTACGTTGGTTCCAATCTGGTCGAGAGGGACGTGACCTGGACCTTCAACAATGACCTGCAGACCCTGTTTGTGGGCTTTATCGGCCAGTTCGGCATTGATGATGAGTTCCTGGATCTGGGCACGGTCGGTTGCATCGTGGACTGCACCTGCACGCATTCCATTTCCGGTAGAAAGGACTACTTCGTGCTCCTTGAGGATTTCAATGAGATAATCAAAGTTTGCGTAAAGAGGATTTTCTTTTTCGTTGTGGAGCATCCAGGAAGTCATGAAGGCACCACCACGGGAACAGAGACCACCGTACCTGCCGTGGGCTTTAAGCCGGTCCATTGTGATATTGTTGATTCCTGTGTGGATTGCCATGAAGTTGGTTCCGAGCTTTGCCTGATCTTCGGTTGCCTTGAAAAGTTCGTCTTCGGTCATATCCACGATTGAGCCGTATTTCCTTGCAGCTTCAATGAAAGCCTGGTAAAGAGGCACTGAACCGACTGAAAGGGAAATACTGTCAATGACTTTTTTCCTGATTGCAAGGAAGTCTCCGCCAGTTCCGAGCTCCATAAGGGTGTCTGCACCTGCAGCTTCGGCAGCCTGTGCTTTTTTAACTTCCATATCTGCATCAACAATATCCGAGGACACACCGATAGATGCATTGACTTTGGTTCTGAGCCCTTCTCCTATACCGCAAATCTTTACCTTCCTGTATGGAGATGTTGGAATAACAATTCTGCCGGCTGCAACTCCACGGCGGATGAATTCAGGTTCAAGACCTTCGTCTTTTGCAACAATCTTCATTTCTTCAGTAATAATCCCTTTTTGTGCATCTTCCACGATCGTCATATTATTAACCTCAAGATTTTGATCATCTGTAAAATTTGTCTGTAAGATAAATCTGTAATTAAAGCAAGGGTGAATTAGATCATAAAATGCGCGTAATTATATATAACACTATTTAAAAAATTAACTTTAACCGTAATCAAGTTTACTTTACTTATGTGTCTATAGTTATTGAAAAATATGAAGTGTGGAATTAAAATAAATATTTTATAAATTTATATTAAACTTTCGTTGAATAAAAAACAAGTAAACTTGTTTTCAGAGGGGGTTGAAAAATCTGAAGAAAATATCAAAATAATAAAAGATTCGAGAGGCACGATTCGAGAAACAATATACGAAAAACCAGATCCGAGAAACCAGATCCGAGATGCCGTATGCCTAAGTTACTGTAACAGGATGAAAACCAAACAATCAGGCACTGTAAAAATGAGTAATAAAAATAAAAAATCGCCATTAAGAGAGTTCTTTACTTTCTCTGTTTGTTCTGCTCCATGATTAACTGGACGGTTTGCCTATGGAGGGTTAATATGAAATCACTCAAGGTTCCGAAGATAAACATCTGAAGGCCGAATATGATCAGTAGGGTTGTAAGAATAGTAAGCGGGATATGATCGACTCCCCGGAACCATTCGATTACAATAAAGGTTCCTGTGAACAGGCCTGCCATGATTAAGACGAAACCTATAATTCCAAAGTAAAACATGGGATTGTGCACTTTTGCAAGCCTGTAGATTGTAGATCCAATCCTGAATCCGTCTTTTACCGGATTTAGCTTGGTTGCACCTTTTTCACTTCTTGGCAAGTAAGTGATAGAGACTTCTTCAACCCTCTGTTTTTTAAGAATACATTCCACCGAAATTTCGGTCTCTATTTCGAAACCTGTCTTATTAAGTTCAAGTTCTTTTACACTTTCAAGCGTAAACGCACGGTAGCCTGAGAGGATATCTTTTAATTTCACGCTATATGCAACGTCAAAAAACATATTTATCAAGTGGTTGCCCACAAGATTGAGCCTCGTAAAAGCTCCCTGGGCGTAATTCTCCAGCCGGTTACCTATAACGTGGTCGGCACGGCCTTCCAGCACAGGCTTGAGAAGGGAATGAGCCTCTCGGGCAAGATATGTTCCGTCACCATCAACCATTATCACGTAAGGGCTCCCTATAAGCCCGAAGGCCTGAATCATTGCCTGCCCTTTACCTTTTCCGGTCTGCATGACTACTTTTGCGCCTTCAGCTTCTGCAATTTGCCCTGTGCCGTCCTTGCTGTTCCCATCAATTACCAGGATATTGGAAAAGCCTTCCTGCTTGAAGTCCTTAATAAGCTGCCCTATTGTTGCAGCTTCGTTCAGAGTGGGAATAAGAATGCAAACATCTGCGCTGTTCACGTCTCACACATATCCTTTACCGGAACCTCTACGTGCATCGCAGAATCCGTTTTATTGTATAATTTATCAGTTACTTTTACTTCCAGAATAGTGGTATATTAATATATTGAGGGTTCTTATAAAAGCCCCATGTTGTCGAGCTGCTGGCGGACGACTTCAACACCCCTCTCGCAATCCTCAGGGGTCTTGCCACCTGTAACTACCAGTTTTCCGGAGCTGAAGATAAGCACAACTACTTTGGGGTCATCGATCCTGTACACAAGGCCAGGGAACTGCTCAGGCTCGTATTCAATATTTTCAAGTCCAAGCCCTATTGCAATTGCATTCAGGTTCAAAATAGTATGCAGGTCTGCAGAAGCAACAATGTTCTGGACAGTAATCTGAGGGTTCTCTATAGTCGGAATCCCTATACTGTTCAGCTTTTTCGCCATATTGCCTATAACTGTATGTACATCAGCAACGTTTTTTGCCCCTGTACAGACAACCTTACCGGAAGTAAAGACCAGGAATGCAGCTTTAGGATCTGAAACTCTGTAAACGAGTCCGGGAAACTTCTGCTTGTTGTATTCGGCTCCTTCGAACCTTGATTCGATAACGGTTAAGTCGAATTCTTCAGCGAGTTTAGTGGATGCAACCACATTTTCGATCTTGATGCTAGATTCACTCATTAGTCAACCCTCAGTATATAAAGCAAAGGTAATATCCTCTACCCAGTATATAAAGCTATAGCTAAATAGCCAGGTTACTATATAAATACTTTATATATAGAATATAAATGCCACAGAAAAACTTAAATTAAGGGCGCCCGTAATTTAAAAAAAATAATCAGAGATGAGGAAGGTTGTGCACCAATAAGGTACATCAGTCTTTTAACTTCTCAAGGCCTTCAAGAATAGAATCATACTTTGCACAGACCCTCTGGAGAAGGTCGCCTTTAACACTGCGGTGTGTGGGTATGAGGATCTGAGCCCCTTTTTCAATTTTAACTCCGCTTTTCGAAGTTCCATAGTCAGGTGCGATAAGAACTCCATCTGCAGAAATTCCAAGGGAAAGGTCGTTTACGATTCTTGAAACCATTTCAGTTGCCGGCTTGACCTTCTTCTCTATAAGAACGGCAGCAGAAACATATCTTTCTCTGGTTTCTCGAATTTTCTTAATGCTTTTTTCCGCGGTTTTGGAGTCTACATCATCGGGGAGTTCTTCAGTAAGTAAGGCAATTGATTCTATAAGGTCTTCAAAAGTTGTTGAATGCATTTCAAGGACCTCTCCGTCGCAGTACTGCCGTACAGTGTCAGCGTAACCGGCCGAGACCACGACAACATCGGCTTCAAGCAGGCGAGAAATTTCCTCCTTCGAAGGCGAGTAGGCATTGGCTATGAAGTATTCCCTGATCCCGCACATGCTCATAAGAGATTCATACATGGGGGTCACGGCAATGGTCTTCTTGCCTATCCAGAGGTTGATCTCACTCTGCCCTGCCTGAGACCTCAAAAGGTCAAGGATTTTTTCTTTTATGGCTTTAGGGTCATTTCTTTTGAGCCCGAAGTAATCTGCAAAAAGAGGGGTTGTTGAAAGCTGCCTGCTTCTCCCGCAGGGCACGGACTCTACAAAACCTCGCTCTATAAGGTCCTTTATATGATCATAGGCTCCGCTTCCTCTCATATCAATGAGGTCTGACTGGAGCAGGGGCTGATGATAGGCAATCATGGAAAGGGTACGAAGTTTTGGGGCTGATAGCTCTTTTGGGGCGACTTCCCGCATAAGCTCGGAGTATTCGGGCTTGACCTGCATAACATACCGCTCCCCAAGATCAAGAATCTCAATTCCGGACCCTCGGGAAGAATAAATCTCTGTCAATTTCTGTACTGCCGAAAGGACGGCTTTTTTGGGTTTTCCTGTAATTTTCGTAAGCTTTTCGAGGCTTACTGCCCTGCCAGCAGCAAAAAGCGCAGCTTCGATTATCTCAAGCTCACTCATAATTCTCACTTCCAGAAAAGGAATAAAATTTTCTTTAATCAGGTTAATAGGTGATCGAACGGAGTTAATCAATCATTTTTGTAGGTTTTTACTATAAGTAAAGTTTCAGCGCACCAGGGATCCGCACTTTATGCTTCACCAAATCCCTGAGTTTCTTTTCAAGCATTCCTTCTCGATTTGCTGTTTTCAATCTTTAAATAAGGTTTCCTGTATTGTTAAAATAAACTGAAATACCTGCTTTACTGCTTCAATCCCAAGAGCAATTGCAAGGTGAGATTTGAATAACAGGGTGGAATTGTTCCCTACCCCTTCTTCTAAGAACCGGACTAGAATTTTTCAATTCATCCGGCTCGAGCCACTACTACCTTTCCGGGTGCCAGTTTGGAAAGGAATTGGATTTAATGATGCATTTCTTCCGGTAGTATTCCATTATTTTCCATTGTTCGAAATAGTCTTGTCGATAAATGGATTCTTTGTATCCTCTTCAAATTGCATGGGTAAAAGGAAATTTCATGTAATAAGATCAAAGAAAGGTCATACTCTGGAGCTTTAATGTTAGCATCGATAATGAGTTAGATGAAGTTTTGAGACAAACTCTTACACTATATCATCTAAAAGTTCAACAAATTATTGATTTGACAAAGATACTTTCGCCTCTTTTATATGTTTGTGACCTGAATTTTCAAACAAATTCTTCATTAAATACGTTATCAGAGCAATAAGCAACCCAAAGGAACCGGATACTATAAAGACCATGTTAATATTAAAATGTAACAGGACTATACCAAGTACTATGGGAGCAAGACTCTGACCTACATTTCTCATAGCATTGTGAATAGATAACACACCACCTGTTGATTCTGAAGGAGCTACATGAATTATTTGTGTGTCTATTAACGGTTGAGCAAGCCCGTAACCAGCTCCGAACAGCAATATTAAGAGGACAATCGTGTAAATTGAATACGCAAACGAGATTGATATTATTGCCAGTCCGACAATTGCAATACCAGTGGCAATAATTAGCATGCTTGAGTGCTTACTAACCAGATCCTTCACGCAATATATAGTAAGGATGACAGCTACTCCCTCCAGAGCCAGTATAAGTCCTGCTTCTTTTGCAGTATAACCAAATACACCCTCAAGCATAAAGGGCAAGTAAACTACTACTGAAAATAATAGGAAGTAAATAGTAAAACTCAGGAATACAGTGTACATTACTCGCAAGTCTTTGAGTGCTGTAAAAGCACTAAGTATTCCGTTGTGTTCGTCATTATCTTTCTTAACAATCTTTGTCTCTGGAAAGAAAAACATCACAACAAAAGCAAATGGTAGAGATAGTGCATAGAAAAGAAATGGATAGTTCCAGTCTATACTTGCCAGTCCTCCACCTATAAGAGGACCAGATATCGAGCCAATGGCAAGAGCCGTACTAACCTTGCTCGTGGCATATAACCTTTCATGACCTTTGTACACATCTCTTATGACCAGCATAGTCAAAGACAACATCCCTGCTGCTCCGATGCCCTGTATTAACCTCAAGATAATAAGGAACTGCAGACTGGAAGTAAAATAACTCACAAGTCCCATTAAACCGTAAATTACAAGGCAGGGGATGAGTAGCTTCTTGCGGTCCATACGGTCTATGAAATTCCCAATAACCAGCGTAAAAATAGCCGTTGAGATCGTGTACCCTGATATCAACAATCCTACTTCATGGGACGTTGTCTGAAGAGGTTCCACCATATCTGGTAATGCTGGAGCTAGGATGGCACCTCCAGCCATTGCAAAAAATGCAGTGATACAGAGCATTAGAAGATGAATATTTTTAAATTGCATGATCTTTTCTCGTTATTTCACATTATCTGTGTACATTTTCAAACATAATTCCAAGTGCATTCGTAATCTCTCTTCTCTGATTGTCATCAAAACCGAAGAAGAGAATTTCCTCCCATTCAGAAGCTATTTTTTTCATATCAGGTTCCAGCTTTTTCCCTTTCTCGCTGAGAAAAATCCTGTATGACCGCCTGTCCTTCTCATCCCTCTTTCTGAAAACATAACCCTCATCTACAAGTTTAACTATAGCCCTTGCAGTAGTGCCCTTATCAATTTTTAGATAGTCAGAAAGACTCTCCTGATTGATCCCATCCTCATTATACAGTCTCATGAGAAAAGGAAACTGCCCGCTTCCAATACCATAAGGCTCAAGTTTTTTCCCCATAAAGATTTGTTCATATCTGTAGAGAAATGAGATGGCCTTTCCAATGAATTCCATATTACCCACTCCTTTAGCATGTGAACTTCCATTCAATTCAATATTCATTTTCATTATCCCACCATATTGTCTAAGATCATGTCTCAAAATTCAAACTGTTTCTACATTTGGATAACTGGTACTGTTAGCCTTAAACCTGGACCGTAAACTTTTCTGCAATTCAAGTACACTTTGAAATGAAATTTTGTGACTATTCAGGATTTCCAAAATCAGTCTAATAATTTTGATTTTTGGTCGTCACAAAAATGAAATTGCCAACCCTTGCAAGATTGAAAAACGTAAAGCAATAGCCAATAATTTAAGAAAATGGACTCTCCAAAAAACGCCCATTAAAGTTTTAATAAGATGGCTGATTGTTGTTTTGTCCAAGCTAACTGGTTACGAAAATTTTACCATATGAGTTATGAACAGAAAAACAAACATGATATTCTTTGAATTACATACACAACCAATGAAAGCGCTTGCAGATGGCAGTATTTTCATCCTAAACAAACATGACATTCTTTGAATAACATGTACAATCAATTAAAATGCTTGCAGATGGCAGCATTTTCATGCTAAAATCAAACATATCAAACATATCAAACATATCAAACATATGGTTTGAATTTACACTTTCGAGATATGGCGCTTTAATGCTTCCGTTTTCCAATTTAGGTATGTGAGTCTTATCCGGATTCTATAAACAAATTTAATTTGAAGACACGTTCCAACTAAAATTGTTTCAATCATGATTGTTTTAACTGCGGGAATAAGCACTGATATTGGTATATTTGTTAACGCAATTAATTGTTCGAAGGCAAGGAAAAGTTGTTTGCTGGATATTTTGCGGTTTGCCCCCTATAATCTTACTTGCTTGTCCTGGTTACCTTACTTTCTTTTCCTTCTATTTCTGCCAGAAAGAATTTCTTTGTGGTGAATAGTATCCATCTCCGGTGAAGTGCAATGTGGACAGCAAAGAAAACCAGCATAAGGATCCCAACTTTATCATGGATCAACCTCAAGATCGGGCCTGCTGCATGATGGTTAAAAGACATTATAAGACCCGAGTAGCCGACCAGGACAAACTGAATGAAGAACGCCAGGTCCACAAGATAATTAAGTTTTATTTTACTGCTCTTTTTGATTTTCCTTTTTCTTACGAAAAAATTCTTTGTTGTGGTTACTATCCATTTCCAGTGGAGCGCAATGTGGACAACAAAGAAGATCAGCATCAGGATTCCAACTTTATCATGGATCAACCTCAAGAAGTAACCTGCTCCATGTTCATTGAAATACATTACTAAACCTGAATAGCCTACTAAGACAAATTGAATAAAAAGCCCAACGTCTATAAGATAATTGAGCCTAATTTTTTTCATATTTTCACTTCATTATAACTCTTTGATTGATATGTCTTAAATTAGTAATTTATTTGCCATTTTTCGGGGTAAATTCTCAAATACAATTCCAAGTAAACTCATGATCTCTCTGATCTCTCTTTTTTAACCATCACCAAAACTGGAGACGAGAGTTTCCTTTCATTCTTAAGTTATTTTTTTCATATCTGGTTCGAGCCTGATTTGTTCATATCTGTAGAGATATGAGACGCTTTTCCCAACAAATTCCAGATTACATATTTCTTTAGTTTATGGGCTTCCATTCAATTTTATTCGTTTTAATTACCCATCCAACAATTTAATCATAATAGTTGTTATTGCAACTATTTGGTTAAATACCCTAACATTGTATATATAGTTGTTGATGCAACTAATTGCTCACAAGACTTTGATATATTTAGATTTAGAACTTCCACTGGTGCACCCTGTAACTATTATATCGTGTTATCATCTCGTTTTATCATATCGTGTATTAAACTTTTAATGAATTTTTAATATGAAAAACGATTTCAGGATACAACATTAAAGGTGGGTATCGAAAATTAACAAACTGCTAAAAATATAAAAATAGTTAAGTTCTAAAAAGTATTTTTCTCATCTGTTCTTAAATAGCTTTAAGTCTTATAGCTGTAGTAATCCAATTAAATGCTGGGTTTACCTGAAAAAACCTCTGCATTAAAGTAGTCAGTAAAATATATATAATATGTAGACCAGTCGCTATAATTAATAGGAAAATTATTGGTCATGCCTGTGAGTTACTGATCAATTCTAAAAAATAGAGCACATTCTCCATGTTTGAAAAAAGCGGAAAGAGATAATTTGTTCTTACGTTTTTCAATAGCTCACTCCCTTTACCAATAATTCCATGGGATCTAAAATGAATACACGTGAAAAAATCCTTACGACGGCTGCTTTTTTATTCCAGAAAAATGGTTATCATGCTACTGGATTAAATGAGATCATTAAAGAAAGTGGAACTCCGAAAGGATCATTGTATTATTATTTTCCAAATGGAAAAGAGGAATTAGTAGCAGCTACTATAAAATTGATGGGAGAGAAAATTCAACATCAAATAGAAGAAGAATTGGCTAAGAATAGCGATCCAGTTCAAGCCTTTAAGGAGTTCATTCTGGATTTGGCACGGGACTTCAATGAAAAAGATCAAGAAAATTGTTTTTCTATCAGTTTGCTGGCCTTAGAGACAGTCTCGATGAGTGAGTCTTTACGAAAAACCTGTATTGAAGTCTATGATCTATGGACGGAAATGTATTATCATAAATTGGTTGATAGTGGGTTTTCATCAGAAAAGGCTACAGAATTAAGCTCAATTCTTCAATTAATGATCGAAGGCGCGATAACGATATCTTTGATTCGTAATGATACTACCATGCTGGTTGCCGCTGCTGAAAAAATTCCAATTTTACTAGACAATAACTAATTTAAATTTTTATATATTTTTGCCCACTGATATATAGACCGGTCTATTTTCTGCTGTGGGTGATTTGTTTAAGGAAGATTGCAGATTGTCAAACTTCCCAAAACTTTAAACTTGTATTTTAAATCTTTGAACAGTGATATTATGAGTAGAATAGAATTTCACAATACGAAATGGCTTGAAAAACTACGGGTTCATCTTGAAAAAAATAGATTTACTGACTGGGACACTCAATCAATAGACTTATATCAACATTTTCTCAAAATGATCAACACCCCGGATTATAAGCAGTTGCAAGGAATAGAGATAGATAGATATGAAATGCATTCTGGATGTATAGTTTTTTACGATGACGAACATATAAATCTGGTAATTGTATCTTTTGACGACACTGATGTGAATGAACTTACTAAGAGAGTTGGGTTATAAGATATCAAAATTTACATATAGTCAATTGTCATTGCCAGGAAATATATGTAGTAAGAACCTATTTGAAAAGTTAAAAATGGAATATTGTTCTGTCATGTCTTCGGTTGATATAACAAGATCAGATTAATTAGATATTTTTCTACATAAATATAATACCTACTGACCGCATTTATTTCATCGGGATCACAGAACAACGACTACTCTGTTTTTGATAGGGGATGAGGCGAACCCTGGTTTCATTTCGGATTCGCTTAAACCTCTGTACTATTTTTTCTTTTTAATGTAAGCTTTCCTGGCATTGCGGTTACAGAATGTGGTAACGAAACTTTGCCCTAAGCGAGTCTTGTTAGAGAAAATGTAACTGTTCTTCAAAGTAATCAGTAAAATATAAATAATATGTAGACCAGTCATTATAATTATTCGATAATTATCCGGTCATGTCCGTGAGTTGCTGACCAATTCCGAAAAAGAGAATTCATCCTAATGTTTGAAAAAAAAGGACGGTATTATTGTGATCATGTTTTTCAATAACTCACGCCCATCACCAATAATTTTATGGGATGTTGTATGGAACCCACAATAACTATAGAGAACATAGTGGCATCTACCAGGCTGGCAGAAGATTTCGACCTGCAAAAATTAATGGACGCTGGGCTTGAAGGCGCAGAATATAACAAAACGAAGTTTCCCGGCCTTGTATACAGAATTGAGAACCCAAAGGTCGTCTTTCTAATTTTCACCTCTGGAAAAGTGGTATGCGCTGGAGCCAGGAGTACCGATAAAGCTCATATGGCTCTGATCAATCTGGCTAATGAACTCAGCTCCATAGGTTGCAAGGAAATAGATCCAGAGCCTGAGATTCGCGTTCAAAATGTAGTAGCCTCTGCAGACTTAAAGACAAATTTAAACTTGAACGCCATTTTGACAGCCTTTGGAATGGAAAACGTCGAATACGAGCCAGAGGTATTTCCTGGGCTTGTTTATAAGCTTGAGGCTCCCAAAGTGGTAGTGCTTGTATTCAGAACTGGCAAGCTGGTAATTACAGGTGGAAAATGTCCGGAGGATTGCGAAGAGGGCCTGCGGATCATCAAGAGACAGTTTGAAGAATTAGGACTTCTTTATTAAATAGACACTCACAAAAATAATCTATTTTTAAAGATCCCAGTGCCTTATTTCCCAGGTTAAACACGTTTTTTGCCTCAAAAATAAATAACTCGAAAAAGTATGTCTGGATAAACAGAAACCTTGACTCAACATATAATGATTATTTCCTGCAGGTTCAAGTATTGATCTAGTTAAGGTTATTTGCTCTGACCTGGAGCTCAAGACTCTTTGAAACTCGTTCTACCAAGTCTTCGGTTGATTGAAAAAATCAGATGAATTCGATACTTTTCGTATAAACTTATGCTTTAGAGCAGTCAGTAAAATATAAATAATATGTAGACCAGTCATTATAATCAATCGGAAAATTATTCGGTTATGGGCGTGAGTTACTGATCAATTTCAAAAAAGAGTAAATCCTCCATGTTTGGTAAATAATGAAAAGCCATTATTTTCTCACGTTTTTCAGTAGCTCACGCCTATTACCAGTAATTCTATGGGATCTAAAATGAATACACGTGAAAAAATCCTTACTACGGCTGCCTTTTTTTTCCAGAAAAATGGTTATCATGTAACTGGGTTAAATAAAATCATTACAGAAAGTGAAACGCCGAAAGGATCATTGTATTATCATTTCCCAAATGGAAAAGAGGAATTAGTGACAGCTACTATAAAATTGATAGGAGATACAATTCAACACTATCTAGAAGAAGAATTATCAAAGAATAGCAATCCCGTTCAAGCCATCGAGGAATTTATTCTGGATATAGCACAGAAATTCAATGAAAAAGATCAAGAAAATTGTTTCTCTATCAATTTGCTAGCCTTAGAAACAGTCTCGATAAGTGAGTCTTTACGAAAAACCTGTATTGAAGTCTATGATCTGTGGACGGATACATATTATCAGAAATTGGTTGATAGTGGATTTTCATCAGAAAAAGCGAAAGAACTAAGCTTAATTCTTCAATTAATGATAGAAGGTGCGATAACGATATCTTTGATTCGTAATGATACTACCATGCTGGTATCCGCTGCTGAAAAAATTCCAATTTTATTAGATAATAAATGACTTAGTTTTTATATATTTTTACCAACTGATATATAGACCGGTCTATATACTCACGAGGCTGAAATCTATGACAACTCATATCGAAATTGATGGAAACGTTGTACAATTATATGAATAAGTATATGAATATGCATCTCGAAACGCACGCTTTTCTGACTATGCAGATGAGAAAGTAAATGTGTCATATTTTTCAGATAAGGACAAAGAATCGAAGCTCCCGAAAGTGTTTGTTCGCTCTATATTACTATATAAAAACTTGAATTTTTCAGTTGGAAAGCAGGTAGTCAATGGTGTAGAATTTCCTGAAACAATAGTAATAGGTGGCTTAGAATATACACTGGTAAATTGGGGTGAGCATGAAATAAGCTACCTGAAATCAGATGTTATGGATAAACCCGTGTACACTCTTATATACAGAACTGTACGGGTTGTGAATGGAGTGCATCTATGTTGTTATCCCTCAGACACTGAGATCTTCTAAACAGAGGAAGCAGCACAGGCAAAGGTCGATGAGCTGAACAACACGTGAAGAAATGTTACGATAAGTCCTTTTATAACAACAAATTCTTTTATAACAACAAGTCTTTTTTATCTTGTGTTAGGCTAAACAACAAAACGCCAAATGTTAGTTTTTATACTGAATGTGCCTGAATTATTTGAGTAACAGGTACAAGAAAATGGAAAGTGTTCGACCTTACATGTTTTTACTGTCTTTCTTTTTTGATCATGCTTTTGGTTATGCTTTTGGTTATGCTTTTGGTTATGCTTTTCTAAACTGAATCGTTCTACTGCATATAGGAATACAGGACATTTTGTTGATTACTGCTCATCAAATGAAAAAAAGTAAGAAACACATAGTCCCTTTTTGCAGTATTTTATACTTTATCAATGAGTTGGCACCTGGTAGCATCTATGCTGGGATTAGGCCTGATAAACAATAGTGGAAGTTCTGGTAATTCTGATAATTTATTGTTATGAGTTTTCTCGAAAAAGGCATAGCACTTCTCTTTTAATGAAGCGTGGCCTTCGTCTAATTTTGCATTGACACTATTTGATTTTTGAGTTTAATATACAAATCTTAATTATATATTCATAAATCGGTCTCCACGATTTCAAATATTTTTATATAATGGTAAAATTTAATTACAGAAGTTACATAGTGATACAGTCAAGGACATCTAGATGTTTACTGAGGAGTGAACTAAATTAAACAAAGGAGATATGTATGCTTAAAAAATACCATTTTGCCAAACCAACAGCGAGACAGTTGGCGACTTTGTTTAACAAAATGTGCAAATGTCCCTCCCCGCCCGCACACAAAACATATTACTGCGACGTGCCCTCGCCGGTAAATGCTGTCGCTGAATTCGCCTCCATGGGAGGGGTTTTGGTTGCTTATCCGGGAACTCTCGCCCCTCCGGAAGATAAAAAACAATTGCCGCCATCGGGACCGCGCTCTTTTGGTGTTCCCAACGAGCTTATTATCCGTATGCAGCAGTTGGATTCAAAAGTAGCTCCTGTTAGAATTTTTGTTATGTGCGACGATGAGACTCAGTTGCCTTTAATTATTAAAAGTCTTGAGGAAACTGCAAAGTCGTTAAAGATCGCATTTGATCCCAATCTGGTACATCTCGTTCCATGGGACACCGACACCTACTGGACAAGGGACTATGGCCCCTGGTGGATTAAAAACAAAAAAACCGGATGTTTCGCCATTGCAAAACATATCTACACCTCCCTTGGCGGTGGCTCTGTAGGTATGATAGAAGGAGCGGAAGAGGTTGACCCGCGTGAAGGTTCCGGGATATTCAGGCCGAACGATGATGCCGGAGCGACAAAGTTTTCCGATTGGCTGAACGCTCCCATCCGAAAATGGAATAATGCGGGCTGGAACGGCAAAAAACTGCCCCCCATCCAGACACATGACTGGTATTTCACCGGACTCCTTAACGTTGGTGGAAATTATATGGTCACGGAGGATGGTATTATCGCTTCGTCTTATCTCGTCGCCACGCAAAACGAACTCCCCATAGACTCAGAAGAGCAGGTTACGAATCCCGATGCGACTACCGTCGAAAAGCGTATGGAATATATCATGGACCAATGCAACCGCTTT
The DNA here is from genome assembly GCF_020804205.1 of Methanosarcina sp. DH1. NCBI lineage: Archaea > Methanobacteriati > Methanobacteriota > Methanomicrobia > Methanosarcinales > Methanosarcinaceae > Methanosarcina > Methanosarcina sp. DH1. Next base: position 75,521 of record NZ_WJBJ01000022.1, read on the forward strand.
CTCGGCGCCAAAAAATATCTTGTTCTGACCGACCCGACTGGCACCTATATCGGTCATATTGATTGTTGGGGGAAATTCCTCGCGCCAAATAAAGTGCTGATCGCGCAGTCTCAGGACAAGAAAACCAATGAGGCTTTTGACGGCATCTCGGATTTCTTTAAACAAGAGGGGTTTGAGGTTTTCCGGGTAATGTGCCAGGACATTTATGTCCCAATAGCCGACACCCCGTCAACTACAGCCGCTTACACTAACAGCCTAATCCTTAACGAATATGTGTATGTGCCTATAGCGGGTGGCGAATACACAAAATTCGATGATGAAGCCCTTAATGTCTACCGCAAAGCTCTGCCGGGTTACGAAGTTGTCGGCATACCTGGAAAACCTGAATTCCCATGGCTGGGTACCGATGCTTTGCATTGCAGGACCATGGGTGTTCCAAGAGAGGTAGTAGACAACTGGTTGAAAAGCCAGACCCAACCTCTAATTTAAAACATTCAATAGAGGAGAGAAATCTATGGAAAAGACTAACACCGCACAATACCGGATTGGAGAATGGCTCCCTTCTGACCAAAAAATTTTGAATGATTGGCTGGCCGATCTTATCGACGAAGTAGACGCTGAAAAAAAGCCGTTTCATCCGGTCATACAAGAGCTTCAGGAGCTTATTGAATCAGACGCTGAAATTTACGCGCTCGTAACAATGATGTTCGCCCAGGTGCCAAAGAAGTATGAACATAGCGTGTATGGAAAACAGGTAAGAGACTATAAGCATTTTTTAGATCTGCTGAACGCCATAATGACAAAATCCCCTACTTATAACGACACCGGCTGCGTCGGTTTTCCTATTAACGCGATTCTCGACTGGGCAATGGGTACCGAAGGCGGTTTTGCGGCGTTCCTTAATGATAAACTCAACGCCCAGTTCAAGAAGGTGCTGAACCATTGGGGGACGTTCCTTAAGTCCGTGGACTCAAATTATGTTCTAGTGGAGGACAATAACCCGATCAAAGGGACGAAAAAACGCAGAACAAAGCAGTATTATTGGCTTAGCGACAAGGCCATGGTGGCGATGATGAATATGATGAGGCAGGGAAATCCGCTCCTCAGACCCGATGAGCATGAAAAGGCGAGGTTAGAGTTTATCGAGACATTTGAATGTGAACCGGAAAAACCGCATTACGGCTTTGCCTGCTGGGACGATTTTTTCACCAGGGAATTCCGGGACGGGAAGCGTCCAACTGCCGGAGAGGGGGATGATTCAATCATTGTTAATGCATGTGAATCCGCTCCCTATAAAATTGCACAGGGTGATAAGGAAGTACAACTGCGCACAAAGTTTTGGATCAAAGGGCAACCATACTCCCTTGCGCATATGTTTGATGGTGACGAGAGAACCGAACAGTTTGTGGGCGGCTCTGTTTATCAGGCATTTTTGAGTGCCAGAAGCTACCATCGATGGAACAGCCCTGTATCGGGGAGGATTGTTAAAACAAAGGTCATTGACGGGACATATTACTCAGAGACTCCTACGGAAGGTTATGACCCGGCTGCACCAAATGACTCACAGGGGTATATAAGCGAAGTCGCAACGCGGGCGCTTATTTTCATCGAGGCCGACAATCCAAAAATAGGGCTGATGTGCTTTATGCCCATCGGCATGGCAGAGGTATCTTCTTGTGACATACAGGTTTATGAAGGTCAAAAGGTCACAAAAGGCCAACCTATCGGAACATTCCACTTCGGCGGTTCAACTTATTGTCTCTTCTTCCGAAAGGGGGTGAATATTGAATTTGATTTGCCGAAGGACAATCCACCAGGCCTGAATTCATACAATCTTTTCGTTAATTCAAAACTGGCCATCGTTAAATAATAAAACCCTATGGATGAGAGGAGTGTCGTGAAAAAATCCGCGACTCTTCTTCTCGCCTTATTAATGAAGGTGAGAGTATGTGCACAAGCTTAATGGCAGGCAAAAAAGCGACCTGCGACGGGACAATTTTGCTGTCCAGAAACGAAGACTATACCCGGAACAACTGGAATAAATATATGATCTTTCGTCCATTTCCGGAGTATTACAACAAGCAAGACGACAACGCCGCTGTTTCGGATAATGTATGGACTTTGGGGAACGGACTGAAAGTCCCGCTCCCGCAAAAAATGTACCGGTATAACGCAATGCCGGACGCGGCGGGTTATGAAGAGGCAACGTACGCTATCGGAAGACGTTTTTTCTTTGAAGAGCGTGGTATTAACGAACGCAATGTTGCTATTTCCGCGACAAACTCCCTTACCATTAATGATAACGCAAGTGGTGCCGACCCTCTGCTCGTTTCAGGCGGCATTGCTGAATCGGTAATACCAACCCTTCTTCTACCGCAGGTTGAATCGGCAAAAGAGGCTGTAAAACTTCTTGGCAGATATGTCGAAAAGTATGGTGCAAGCGAGGTTAATGGTATTTTAATAGGTGACCCCGATGAGTCATGGTACTTTGAGATAGGATCATGTCATCACTGGATTGCTGTTAAAATCCCCGAAGATTCATACCTCGTAGTGGCAAATGGCATGAGGGTGCATTCTGTTGATCTTGACAACGAAGATGTTCTGCATTCTAAAAAACTCTTTAAATTTGTTTGTGAACACAAACTGCTTGAGGCACCTGATCGGCATAACTTTAACTTTGCCGAAGCTTTTGGCATTCCCGGTGATCCTTATAATGTCGACCGCATATGGCTCGCACAGAAAATCCTTACTCCTTCATTGAAACAAAAATCCCGGGAATACCAGTATCCGCTTTTTCTCAAGCCGGACAAAAAAATCCATATCCGTGACGTTATGAACGTGCTACGTGCTACCTATAAGGGAACGGAGCTTGAAGGCATAGCGGAGCGGCCGATTGGGGTGGATAGGACTGCTGAAAGCCATATTATGGTTCTTGATCCAAAGATGCCTCAGGAGCTAAAAGGTTTGATATGGCAGGTTGTCAGCACCCCTATGGGCGCACCCTACATCCCTCTCTATAGCGTTATGGATGATATCCCTCACGGTTTTAGCCTTGAAGGAAATCAGTACAGTCCGTTATCGGCATATTGGTCTTTCAGGGGGCTCTATTCACTCTGCGAAGTAAACCATGATGAATATAGATTCCTTGTCGAGAAGTTGTGGCGAGACTATGAAGAGCAATCTTTCCGGGAATATGAGCCCATTAAAGAGACGTTAATGAAGATATATGCCAGCGACCCTTCTGCGGCAATAGATTTCGCAAAACGATATAGCACCGGAATCGCTTACCAGACTGTTGGAATAGCCAATAAGGAGCGGGACCTTCTCATGACGAAAATCACTAGTGATACACAGTAGTTCCGAACAACCCAATTTCCGAACTCTGAAGTCAAAACATTAGTAAATATTTTGGTGCCGTTCTCGTCTGCGGTTTCGTTAAAGGTCATACAAAATATGATTTCCGGGGAGGATCTGACTTAGCAGAAGTTTCGGTCCATAATTTGAAGCACATTGGAGGAGAATAAGGGGAATTCCAGGTAAAACGCTAAATCTGAAAAACTGATTTTAAGGAATTCCCTTGAAAAAGGGAATTTTTTTAGATTTAACTTTTTAAAGCCAGAAGGAAATAAATTTTCAAGAACTAAATGCATATGAAATTCTTAGAATAACAGGCATGTTTAACTTATTTATCAGTCTCGTAGGCAGATGTCCAGTTTAAATACAACTCAGTGATAAAATTTTCTTGCCCTTTTACATAATAAATCGTTTCTATGGCAGGCCACCAACCACAAAGAGTATAAACTTCTTCAGCAGTGGTATGCTTCGGATCAATTCCTTTATCAATGAGCTGTTGGAATTCATCAGCCGTTAGTTCCCTAAGTTCCGATGTTACAGGGTCTGGCCTAAAGACATATGTTAAGCTCATGACCGCAGGCTTCTTCTCCTCAGGTTTCTGTTTTGTAGCCATGTTATTTCATTTCCTATTCTATTTTCTAGTAATATAGGAAGTGAAATATATTAAATTTTTGAAAAATGATGAAAATTAGTATGTTGAAAGATATGTGCTTTAATACGATTTTTTAATAAGGGACTGGTATTTCTCTGGGTATTTCTCTTCTAGTAATCTGCAAAGATCTTCGCTTAATGTTGCACCATAGAGTGTTTTCACTTTGGAAAGTTGGTCTAGTGTAAAGTTCAGAGTTCCTCTAAGGTCAGATCCATCAATATGAGCATCATTAAGTTCAGCTCCTTTAAGATTTGCTTCATTAAGGTAAGCTCCTTCAAGATTAACTCCGTAAAGTTTTGCTCCTTCAAGATGAGTCTCTATAAGGCAAGCTTTTTCAAGATTAGCTCCATTAAGGTAAGTTTCTTCTAAATGAGTTCCTGAAAGATCAGCTCCTTCAAGATGAGCATTAATAAGATTAGCCCCTTCAAGATGAGCTTCATTAAGATAAGCTCCTTCAAGATGAGCTCCACTAAGTCTTGCTCCTTCAAGATGAGCTTTTCCAAGAGTAGTTCCTTCAAGATGAGCGTTCATAAGGTAAGCTCCTTCAAGATGAGCATTCATAAGGTTAGTCTCTTCAACAAGATGAGCTTCATTAAGGTGAGCTCCTTCAAGATGAACCTCCACAAGACTAGTTTTTTTCATATAAACCTCTATTAGATTAGCTTTTTCAAGATGGGCCTTTTTAAACTTTGCTTCTCCTAGATAAGCCTTTTTAAGTTTTGCTCCTTCAAGATGAGCTTCTTCAAAGTTGGTCCCTTCAAGGTGAGCTCCTTCAAAGTTAATCCCTTCAAGATGAGCCTCTATAAGGTCGGCGTTTTGAAGACAAGTTCCTTGTAGTTCTAAACGTTTGTCCTCTCCTTTATGAAAGGAGTACTTACGTCTTCCAATGATTGTGAGAATTGCTTGAATATCTGGTGAAATCTTTCTTACCTCTGGAACTTCGCTTATTTCAGCACTTGAATTCTCTCTGACGTAAGCGGTCAGAATCTCCATGATTGGCCAGTAGTCTTTTTCAGATTCATTTGAGATTCTCTCAAGTGCATATATTCCACCTAAGCGAATCTCTAATTTTTCATTTCCCAATTGATCAACAGCTCCACGAAGCTGCTCAATAAACCCATTTTTCAGACTTTCCTGAGCGATACTTATGCTTTTTTCTGCAGCAAAAGTTTGTTTACGATTGTAATGTAGAGCAATGATACTAATGATGACTCCTGAAATAGCAACAGTGACGCCTAAATACGGATTTTCCAGACCGGTCACTAGACCACCTTACACTTTTTGTAATTAAGTACTACTATGTCCTACTCAGTTCCCAAATATAGTGCCTTTTGCATTTTTTGATTAAAATCCTTAATTTCCAAGAAGAATTCAGACTTCAATCAAACTAAATATTCAAGATCTTCCAGAATCAATCAATAGATCACGTTCAAGGATTGTGACCATTTTCAAATCTAGTGATTTTTGATTTTATGGTTATCACTGGACTTTGGCATTGTGTCCCATATACACATTTTTTATTAATTAAATGGAAACATTGATTAGACTTTCTTAAACTTTCTCTATCACTTGAGAAGATTCTCATGGAAAAAAGTTGTATATTCCATCACTCATTTTCCAGTAAAGCACTTCATTTACTCCTTTCCATTCAATAAATATATATGACTCCTCAAAGTATCTTTTATCCATGACCCTTGAGCCCGTGCATATGCATAAAATCTCGGAGCTTGCAAAAAAGATTGACTGCTCGTTTGAGTCTGAGGAGGTAAAAACAGCTTCGGATATCTATTCTCTGCTTGAGGAGCTGAGTCTCGATGGGAAAGTCATTCTTAAAGCTATAGACAGGCTCTTTCGGGGAATTGTAAGGACTCAACTGATGGCACAGGGTGAAGACCCGTATCCTCTTACTTATGCCTGCGACAGCGGAAGCACAAATCCAAGGACTTATGACAGCGGGCTTTTTGTAGATTTCTGCCACTGTGGGCTGGCTTCAACGCCTACTAATCTTGATATTCAGAGATTCCGAACAATCGTATGCGCCGCTTATTCTTCTTCCCAGAGGGTATCCATGCAGGGTAGCGCAATCTGGGAAACCTTCGATGAAGGGTTTGGTAGGGCAAAACTGGTTACAATCGCGCCTGACGAGTTAAAAAGAAAAGCTTCTGACATGGTGCACAGTTTTGCCATGTACCTGGCAGAATCCGAACATATTCTTTTCATGAAAGACAGGATAAAGCCCGAGAGCTTTTTCATAATGGACGGGCCGATTTATCCAAAACAGCTAATGTACTGGATGGTGCTGGACGACGAGGACGTGAGAGTCCGGCAGAACACCGATGCCCGAAAAATTCTCCAGAATTACATTGATATAATGGATCATTTCCTGAAAAACCGGCAGCCTGTGATTGGGTTTGTAAAAAATCCAATTGACATGCAGATTATGGACAGCGTCCGGAAAAAAGGAAATGCTCTCGATCTTCCTTGGATGCTGGATTCGCAGTTTTTCAAGAATCTGCTCTCCCTGGAAAAAGTTGAGAACGCTTCAGGACACGGGGGACGAAATTCGAAAAACAATGGGAATAACGGCAAGCACAACGGCTCCAAAAATGATTATATTACTTACACTAACTGGTTTTTGCAGCCCAACAGGTTTTACGAAAAATTGCTTAACGGGACTTCACCCCTTGCAGCCGCAGACCCTCTCCAGCAGGAACTCAGGCACGATTTCCCGCCTGAAGATTATGCTCTTTGTTTTTTCATGCTTTATGTACCCTACAAAGATGTGGTCTTCAAGGTCGAAGCCCCGTATGGGCTTGTTAAAGACGATTTTCTCCGCATGCAAATGACCAAAAAAGTGCTCTTTGACCTTTCTTTGTATGGTTTTCCTCTTACCCTCACAAAAGCAGACCATCTGGCAAAAATCAGGAAAGTAGAGAGGGAAGAGATTGATAAATTCTTTGAAAATATGAATCCCGATACTACTTACAATGACACTCGGTGGGGTAAGATTGAATGAAATATGAAAATGTCGACATTTTTACTTTTAACTCTTACAAACCAAAAAAAGAGTCAGCTCCTGCCAATTCAGGAACGGAAGAAAATGCAGGTTCAAAGGAAATCCCTGCTGAGCTAAGAAATGAAATTCCTGCTGGGCTAAGAAATGAAAGTCTTGCTGAGTCAAGAAATGAAAGTCTTGATGAGTCAAGAAATGAAAGTCTTGATGAGTCAAGAAATGAAAATCTTGATGATCTAAGAAATGAAATTCCTGCTGAGCCAAGAAATGAAAGTCTTGATGAGATAAATCCTGAAAACAGGAATATAAGCAAAACAGCAAATTCCATTGAAGACGCTCCCGATCTGGTCGCCTCTAATCAGGTCACCTCTATACTCACACCTGATACTGAGGAAATACTGCAAATCCCCTTATCCGAGGATCTGAGGAAAGATTGTCTGGAGGATGTATCTGATTTTATCTCAACCAAATCCGGTATTGAATCCAGTACTGAATCCGATACTGAGTTCGGCATTGAACATGGTACTGAATCCGACATTAAATCTGGTACTGAATCCGACATTTGTTCAGACCCTGCCGAAGCAATTTTTGAATCTTCCTCTCTACCCAGAACTGCTCCTGTATCTCAGACTGCTTCTCTGTCTATTTCAGATCTCTCTCTTGAATCCGAAGTTCTCGGGAGCTCCGTAAAGGAAAATTATCCTTTTGAAGGTTTTGCCGGATGTGATGATAATGTACTGAAAGTTTCTCCGGTTTCAGAAGCTTTCGGGATTGTCACTACAGGCATAGAGCCCCTTGAATTAACCCCTTCAGGAGCTGTAATCACCGGCTACATTACGTCAGCTCGACGGGATGAGATAAGGCTGGGAACATACGTTGTTGTGCCTTATGAAAACGGAGAAAAACTCTTTGCCAGGGTGGGAAAACTCCAGTACAGGCAGGAGTTTGTGGTAGACGATGCAACTGAAATTCATTCAAGGCGCATGCTCAGTGCCCGTGGAAACCCTGTAAATGAAGACGATTACAAGTTCCTTGCCTGTCTTGATCCGCTCTGTATTCTCTACCGAAAAGCCGAAGGCAAACTCACCCGGCGGATGGCAGACCGGATTCCTCATCCTAACACTCCTATCCTGCCTGTTACTGACAGGCTTGAAGTCCAGACAGGGCTTAACATTCCCGAAAACGGGATCTTTATTGGCCACCTGAGTGTAGGGGGCGAGCTTTTAAAAACCAATTCCGAGCCCGAAACGGTTGCATATTACCTGAGAAACGACTATTCCATGGGTGATCCCCTTATTTTCAGGCATATGCTTATTTGCGGGAGCACAGGGACAGGAAAAACTTTCCTTTCTAAGAATATCCTCCGCCAGTTCATGAATGAAAGCAACAGGTACAGGCTGCGGGGTTCTCCTGACAAGGCGCGGAAAAACCCTTGCCTGGTAATTATGGACCCTCAGGACGAGTATTCCCAGCTTTTTGAGGACAACGAAACCCTCACTGAGGACGATAAATTCCGGTTTGAATCCGAAAATGTAACTTATGGCCGGGTACTCTCTACAAAGGCTTTCGTGGCAAAAGTCGATGGGCAAAGATATCCCGGAGATAAATCCAGAGCTGAGCAGATTGAATTTACAATTCCTTTTTCACTTGTAGAACACAATTCCTGGCTTATTGCAGCAGCCGGAATGTCAGAACTCCAGTATATCGGGCTTGAAGTGCTTCTTGGAGATTTCTTCAAGTCAAGTGTGTCTCATACTTACCTGAATTTCATCAACCATATTGATAATGAAGGTACTCGTTCCTACTATGTTGACAGCGGGAAGCTTCACGAGTCCTCATACGATGGGATTGTAAGAAGAGTAAGAAGTCACTTCTTCTCGAAGGTTTTTGACCGGGATGCGACTTCAATTACTGACCTTGTGGATAAGATCTTCAAGCCGGGGCAGATTTCGGTTTTCCCAACTGAATATATAAGTGCTCCGAGAATCCGTGACCTTATAGTACTCACAATCATGAGCCTGATCGTGGACAACAAATTAAGTACAACGGGAAAGGAAGCTATTAAAGAAACTCCAATCATTCTTGCACTGGATGAGGCTCATCGATACCTCTCAAATGCAAATGGGGAACATTCTCGCCTTATTATTTCACGCTTTGCAGATGCAGCCCGCCAGGGCCGAAAAGAAGGACTGGGCCTTTTCTTGATAACCCAGGACCCTCAGGACATCGATGATACGGTTTTCAAGCAGATTAATACGAAACTGATCCTTAACCTCAACAATGACGCAGCTATTACATCTCTAAAAGTTCCGAAAGAATACGAGCGGAGAATTCCCTATCTTAAGAAAGGACAGATGATAATTCATTCTCCGGACAACAGTGATATCGTGGAGATAATCGGGCTTTCAAATTGTGTAGTCCGACATCGGTGATCTTATCCGGTTCGGTGATCAACAAGTTTTCTGAGAAGATTCTTTGGCTGTGCATGGTTCTTAGGCTGTACAGGGCAGGGTTCAGGCATAATGAAAGTCTATCGTACGAAAATTCGAAACTTCCTGGTGTTGCGTAAACAGTAAAATGTCGTACCAAATCAATTGCAATTATTTGTAAGCGTTGAATCCTTGAAAATTGATGCTACACTAAACTTAATATGTGAATTCGTTTGCGAGAGTGAGTTATTGAAATCGTAAGTGTACTAAAATAGTTGTAAAAGTCTGGCATGTAAGCATCAATCTATGTTTTTTATAATATGAAGAATATGCCCTGTTTTTCCGATTAAATCAATAGCTCACGGACAACTAAAAACCAGATAATAAGATAGGTTTCCATTGGTCATCGGTTAAGCATTAAATCCCATCTCCTGTATATGTTTTTATACTAATATTATACTCTTTGAATCTATGTCTCCTCGTTTCCCACCTACCCTTGAAGACTCTCTTCGGAAAATGTTTCCCGAAGAGTGGTTAAGGCAAACTGCCAAAGAAACTGGTCTCATAGTACGTGAACGTAAAATTGATCCTGTCCTCATCTTTTGGGTTTTAACTCTGAGTTTTGGCGTACGCTTGCAGCGTACACTTGCCAGTTTGAAAAGAGAATACGAAAAAGAAGCAAATAAGATCCTAAGCGACAGCAGCTGGTACTATCGTTTTACTCCAGAACTTGTTGAGTTTCTTCATCAGTGTGTTATTCACGGCATAGAGGAGCTTGCAAAAGATCCTGGACGAAAACTTAGCAAAAAACTCGAAAACTTCCAGGATGTTCTCATTCAGGACAGTACAATTGTTCGTCTYCACTCTTCTTTAGCAGATAAGTTTCCAGCAGCAAGAGCAAGAAMAGTAGCTGCAGGCATAAAAGTGGGAGTTATGGTAAGCGCAGTTGCTAACGGACCTAAAACAGTTGCCCTGTATTCTGAAAAAACAGCTGAGATCAAAACATTAAAAATAGGTCCCTGGATCAAAGACYGTATTCTGCTTGTTGATCTTGGTTTCTACAAAACTCARATGTTTGCAAGGGTTGAGGAAAATGGAGGATATTTTGTTTCAAGAATAAGGAAAAATACGGATCCATATTTGCAGAGAATGCATCAGATTTATTGACAGTAATTCTGCATATATATGGAATTCTAAGAATTTTTGAAATAATAATGAGTGTATATGAAAGTCAAGCATTAGATCCGCATGTAGACAGAGAAAGATTTAGAGATGAATGGTTTGAATAAAAAATGAAAGAATTGGGCTCAAAAAGAGTGACAGGAGACGGACATGAATCCTTAACCGATGTCCAATGCAAAAATATTATATATATGAAATAGAAAAAAACTCAAAGCAAAACCTGTTTAATGAAGTTGAAAAATGAATTCATGTAACTTAACGTATTAAAAATGTGATCCCTATGCCCAGAAAATACACCAATAAGACAACCCATTTTATTCTCCACGATGATGGTACATTCGACGTCTATATAAATAAAAAGTTTAAAGAATGTGGACTATATGAGGAAACCCCAGATACTGTAAAATTGAACTACTTCAAACACTCTTCAATATTCCAAAAAGAGGTAGGATGTTTAATTTCTGAGAATTACAGAATCTGGATAGAGGACAGAATAATTAATGTTCCCGGCGGCATCCTAGACAATGGAGTGTTCATAGCTAACTGTGATGATACAAGTACCATCCTGAAAGATTGAAGTTTACGATATTAAATAAAATAGACAAAGAGTGTTTGGATTCGAAGGAATCCATTTCGGAATTTTTATTTAAGTTTTTGAATTTTTAGTCTGTTTTCGAAATTTTTTATTCAATATGGGAAAACATTTCCTATGAAAAGTGATTCCCAGTATTATCCTCTTTACTTTGTATGTTCAGTAGACTCTTTTTACGCTAGAAAACATAAAGCAAATAAAAGGATTTTTCCAATCTGCAAGCCTTGATCTGGAATTTAGTGTTGAACATCAATATTAAGCATCAATACTTATTTCCAACATCCCTTCAGATTCAAAAGACAGACTCATTAAAACAGGAACTGGAACAAATGGAAAGACTTATTTTATCTGCAGTTCTCGTTATTTGAGAGAGATTTATCAAAAAATAATTAAGGGTCTTACGTGATTAAGCTGGAGCTGAGTTTCATTTATTAAATGTGGTCATTAAATACGGTTTTGTTATGGAAATTCATGGGTTCTGTTTGAATAAAATTCTCTTTGAGCAATAAGTATGAACGAGAAGATAAACTATCTTGATGGGCTGCGTGGTATAGCTGCGATTAATGTGATGATAATGCATTTCTTCATCATATTAGTCCCGGCGATGATTTATAGTGATCGAATGCCTTCACATCTTGGGAATCTTGAAAAGATTTTCTCGAGTACACCACTGGGATTAATTGGTGCCGGGAATTTTTCGGTCTGTATCTTCTTTGTTCTCAGTGGCTACGTATTAACTCAAAAATACTTTAGAACTAAAGACAAAAAAATAATTGTAAGTGGCGCAGTTCGCCGATATATCCGATTGTTTGTTCCGGTGCTGGCAGTAACAATATTATCGTTTTTAATGGCATCAACTGGAGTATTCCATTACTATATTGAAACCGTAACGGTTTCCGGAAATAATAACTACGACAACTACTGGACTTTTACGCCAGACATTGTCGATGCAGTTAAGCAGGCGGTGTGGGGATCGTTTTTTACAGGTGAGGACACCTATAACCCGGTTTTATGGACAATGACAACAGAATTTTATGGGTCTATGCTTGTTTTCGCAATGACCTTACTGTTCGGGATGAAACGTAACCGATGGACATTCTACCTTGCAGCATCTGTGTTTTTCTTCAATTCCTACTATTTTGCTTTTATAATAGGAATGGGGCTTGCAGACACATTTAACAGTAAAAAGTCAGTGTTTAAAACCAATAACAAAATAATATTATATATTATACTGTTTTCAGGACTGTTTCTCGGTTCGTATCCTGTAGGCACCGTGACAAATGATTCATTGTACGGTTTTCTCAATAACGGCCTCTTTGAAATTCCAAAGTTGACGTATCATATCCTGGGTGCCGGAATGATAATGTATGTTCTATTGAACAGCCGACGGCTGCAACAGGTCTTTTCCTCTCAAGTACCAGTGTTTCTCGGTAAAATATCCTACTCGCTGTACCTGATACATTTCCTGATAATAAGCAGTTTCACCTGCGCGCTATTCCTCGCACTGCACCCTCTATTACCATACTGGATGGCTGCTTTTATTTCGTGTTTTTTGTCTGTGCTATTAATAATACCCTTGAGCTATCTGTTTTACAAGTACGTCGACACGACAGGCGTAGAACTATCAAAGACCTTTTATAACCGGGTGGTCGATCCTTTCATATCCAGCATCTCCGGGAACACAAAGCAAAAACATATCTCAAGCACGATTTTCGGAATATATAACAAATTATTTAAATAATTTTTAAAGTCGTGTACGGGTGTGAGAATTATGGATGTAAGATCGGAGAAAAGCCACTTTCCTTTATCCGGAGATTTCACGCAAAAGGCAATTTCACGAAATAGCCTGGAAAAAATAGAGGTTAAAGTGGAAAAAGAGCATACCTGATTTCTTATTATTCCTTGAGCCTAATAAAAATATGTGAACCATACGGATTCGATAATAACTGACCATAACGAGCTTGAAAAAAATAGCCCGAAGTTTTGTCTCAAAAACATTGACTCAAAATCAAGAGATTTCATATTTACGAGGTTTCTTCCTTCTTATTAGATGGGATTACCAGTTTTTCCAGGTTAACAGGCTCGTACTGATAATATACAATGTCACTACTCATTGTCAAATGGAAATATCCAGATGTTGCAGAAAGGTTATACTTGAAAGGATAAAGCATGGATTAAGAAGGCGCCTATTTTTCATAAATAATTTCCCCCCGGAAAACGATGGCTATTTCTTAAACTACTGAATTCAGTTTTTCAGTTTTTCAGTTTTTAAAGTCGGTTAGTTTTTTAAAAATAGTTAACTTTTTAAAAATAGTTAACTTTTTAAAAATAGTTAACTTTTTAAAAATGGTTAGCTTTTTAAAAATAGTTAGTTTTTTAAAAATAGTTAGCTTTTCAAGATAAATTGATTCGTTTAAACCATTTCATTTGTTAAAAATCAGTCCGTATACACGAGTTAGTTTATCTGTCATGGATAGATTTATAAATTGCTTATCACCTCGATTGATGAATCGTTTACAATAATTTACAACAAACAAATTTATAAATTGCTTATCGTAATGGGTTTAAGAGGCGCTTTTATGATTAAGATGAAATTACACGGTACATACAATATCTATTATGCCATTCTCGGCATGCGGAACCCTATGAACTCCTGGCACCTTATGGACAGCAGTAAGCCTGATGAGGCAGGAAATTGCAAGCTCGGGGAAAAGGACCTGAACCTGGCCCAGCGCCTGACCCTTGCAGGGAACGAGCACGGTAAATTTTTAAGGTTCATTACGGTCTGTTTTGACCTGACTGCCCCTCTCTACTGGTGGAAAGAGTTTGACACCTACAAATTCGTAGAAAAGAACTCCACTTCAACAATGCACAAGCTGACCAGCAAGGAGCTCGCACCTCACGATTTTTCGTTTGACACCCTGACAGATTATAGGAACGACCAGATCCGGCACCTGAACGACCTTATCAAAGCCTACAAATCCCGCGAGGGAGATAGCGAAGAGGACAACGCATACCGGAAAGCGATTTTCAGGGAACTCGTCCAGGACCTGCCGAGTGCGTTTCTGCAGAAAAGGACCGTTATAACCAATTATGCTGAGCTCAGAAACATTTACTTCCAGCGCCGCTACCACAAGCTTGATGAGTGGAGAGAGTTCTGCGACTGGATAAAAGAGACGCTTCCATACGCCGAAGAGCTTATCTGCCTGGAAAAAAAGGAGTAAAACCAGAAATATCTTTTCAGTGGCCCCTGCTAGAAATATATCGATTTCAAAACCCCGGGCTCTCACCGGTCGTGCGGAAACGACCGGCTTTTCCCAAAATTAATTTGAAAAATTTGAAAAATTCTTATCCTCTTCAAATTGAGTGGAGATCCCTCAATTTCCATTCTATGAACTTTTTTCTCTAATGAGTTGAGCCAGGCATGGAATTTTCTATCCAATAACTTCTTAACATTTGTGATTTTACTGAAAATTGGCGCACTTCCCTCTGTAAGTTTAAATTTTAATTCCGTTAGCTCCCATTTTATGTTTGTTTTTGTCCTCTCAAATGCTGACGATATTTCCAAACTTTCAAAACCCTGGATTTTTACCAGTTACTTGCAATCGAATAATTCCTTAAACTTATTTTCAGTCATAACTTCAATATAAAAGTCATTCCTGGACGATTTATTAATAAAGGATGCAAAGAATAAATGGATTGAACAGTGATAATTTTATAATTATTTTTATTTCATATGTCATTTCGCTGTTTGAGAGGGGTAATATGGGGCTTCTAAGTGAGTTTAAGGATTTTCTTTATGAATACAAGGTAATTCCACTTGCAATTGCTTTCATTATGGGTATCGCATCCACGGCTCTTATAAAGTCTCTTGTGGATAATGTCGTAATGCCGATTATCACACCTTTTGTGCCTGGAGGAGCCTGGAAAACTGCAACTCTAGAAATTGGGCCAATAGTACTGGGATGGGGGGCTTTTCTGGGAGAACTGATAAATTTTGTAATTATTGCATTCGTGGTCTTCATGATTGCAAAAATGGTGTTAAAAGAAGAAAAAGTGGAAAAAAAGTAATTAAAAGCATTAATGTATCCTCTTCAAATTGAGTGGAAGTCCCTCAATTTCTACTCAATGAACTTTTTTCTCTGATGAATTGAGCCAGAGATGGCATCTCGATTTGTTGGCGACTCTATCACATATAGTCACGCTGTAATTATTGCAGAAAAAAACTTCATTGTACCTTATTGGGCAGTTGCATTATTTAGCTTCGTGAATGGTTTGAAGGTTCACATCCCTTTTTCTGACTGTAAAAGGATATTGTGAAATTTCTGAATATTGTGAAATTTCTGAATATTGTGAAATATCTGAATATATAGTGAGAAGCTGAAATATGGCATCACCAGATGGCATTGGTTATGCTTACGATGCTTATTCTGTTGTCGTACAAGATAAAATTTATGAAATTCCATAAACTTTCACTTCATGGTGTCATTTTGATCATGAAGTTCCATAACCCAGTGAATATATTGAATGCGGGGTGGATTGGTTGCAAGAATATTGAACCAAGATAATGATATGAGAGCAAGAGCAAGAGCAAGCAGATTGAGGGTTCCTGACAAAAATATGAGTAGGGTTTTACTGAATTTTCTTCATGGTTACTGGCAAGTATTCAATTTTGAAAGTAAAAATGCAGGACAGTTTAAATAATTACGCATTGATCCAAGTGGATAATGAGAAAACAAAAATTTCAAGTCAAAAATTTCAAGTCAAAAATATTCAAAAAAGGGAATCAATTGGAAGAAATATGTAGTAACAGCTCCAAACAAGAGATAATTTAATAATGTCAAGAGAGAAGGGTCACCCAAAAGGATACAAACTATCAAGTCAATGAAAATTAAATGGGAAAATTAGAGAAGGGGTTAAAATATAGAAGTCATGTGACTCTTTGTAAACTTACTGAATGCAGATCTTATTAAAAATTAGGAGAATCACTGTGCTTGCTATTAATTACTCTCCATATGTCTACTGGTTTTGGTCAATCTTTTTTGCAAAAAGCTTGCGGTAAACTATACTACATATAGCTGTCAAATTTTTGGTCAAGCTTTTTTGCAAAAAAGTTACTGGTACAATTATTAATTCTGTAGAATTCAATAACGTATCGGATTAGAACCGTATCTTGAACCAGTTGATTTTTTATCCTCTACTTTTGTTTCAGGTTGTACAGTTGAACCAGTTGGTTTTTCATCCTCTACTTTTATTTCATGCGATACAGTTGAACCAGTTGATTTTTCGTCTTCTGCTTTTGTTTTATGCCAACTAGACAAACAGCAACATTCTTTGCAATGCATTATATATTTTATAACGCAGGCAAGTCCTATTGCTGCTAAGATACAGCCCACTATTTTCATTAATTTATGCATAGTTATTCACCCCAAAATATTATTGTACTTTATCGTTTATGAAGATACGCAAACAAATAGATTTGTCATAATAAGATCTCAAATTAGCTTTTAAAACCTCTAATCTAATTTGATATCCATTTCTTTAAAAGTACCTCCCAAATAAATGCTTATCTCCAACCTTATTTTGCATTTCTGTCAACACCAGTAATTGATATGCTATGAAACTCAATAGAGAGTGGAGTTTTGTTTTCTACTCTGATTTCTTACCTTTCTGATATCGAATTTTACTGTACCCTTAATATGTCCATGTATCTTTTCACATTCAGCTCTCTTTTTATACTGGTAATCAAAAGTCTCATCTTTCATGTTCTGGTTTCTAAGGTATATTCCTACCTGTTTTTCCTTCCAATCTTGTATAGAAATTTGAGTTTGTTTTTCATTAGTATATAAATATCTCCACCGATTTTCCACTTTTTTCCACTTTTTATTTACCCAGTGATTGATTCTTTCCTCTTCACCTTCTTTATTTTATTACGGCATTTGAAGCATAGAAAATAATCGGTTTTGCGTTCAAGTGATACTAAATAATAAACCTATACCATTATGTATTCAGCTTGAAAACTAATTGGAAAACTCAAGAGTAGCTAAGGGTTCTATTATGTTTTTCTATTAAAGTTTATAAAGCCCCAGCTCTCAGTTCTGCAATATATGAATCATAATCTGCAGTTGAGCCACCCGAAAAGCGTGAAATGTAATAATCTGCAACAATACAAGCTTGTTGCTCGCGATTATACTCACGGAAATGCTTTTTTTCCCCAGCTCTATATGCATATCCTTCACTTGCCTGAGCATGAAATGCTTCAACCAGATATTGCGAACCTGTGTGTTCCATCTGCGCCACATGAGTTAATTCATGTATAAGCCATTTCATATCGGAGCTGCCTGCGGTTGTGTTAAGCTTTCTATTGAAGTTAATTGTATGAAAAGTTGCAATCCCCATACCTGAGCATCTCTTTAGCTTTGTCCCTAACCAAGCGAGAAAAGAAGCTTCGTCGATATGTACCTTCTGGTAATCAATTTTATTTCCAAATATGCTTCGAGCTTCCTTTTCTTCTATTGTGGTAAGGTCCCGGGTATTAGTCTTGACAATTTGCCATAAATGATCCATAAGCTCAGGGAAGGCACAAATATCGAGAACTTTTGAGACAGCACGGCCGACACATATAGCGATGGATAACAGCTCATATTGTATCAGTTTTAAAAACCTTCGGCTCCCTGCCAGATCAGGATTTCGATGGTTTTCAAAGACGGTTTTCAAACAATCACCTGCTTTATTCCTATTTTTCAGGCTTTAATACTTTGATTCTCTCATAATTGACTTCTATACCTTGATTCATATATACACTACACCAAAAAGTATTATACATTAAATATAAAAATGTGGGTATTTAAAAAAGACATTTCAGCGTTCTCAACATAATTTCGTCACAACTTCTTAAGTGAATTAAATGGTCATTTCTAAAAACACTGGCTGAACAGCAAGTTTCTTTTTTGGAAGGAACAGCACCTAGAATAAAATTCTCATTCTCTAAAATTTTTGTATAGCAGAGGCCTATTTGCTGCGATTAAAACCTATAATGCATCAGTTAGCATACTCTAAAAAATTATACTCTAAAAAATTATACTCTAAAAAATTATACTCTAAAAAATTATACTCTAAAAAATTATACTCAAAGAAATTATACTCAAAGAAATTATACTCAAAGAAATTTTTCCTCTTTTAACTTTCAGTATTCCTCAGTCTAAAACCAGTTTTTTACTCAAAAAATTGGAACAACTCCATATCTTTGTTTTATATTTCACTATTAATGCATAAATATATTCAGATTTGGATAAAGCCAGTGTGGATAAAAAATCAACACATATTAAAGAATTTCGAACAAAGTAATGGAAAAAAATACTAAAAGAAAAGACAATGAACAAAAGCTAAAATTCAGTATTGAATTGGTGCTGATTAGGAAAAAGACCAGTGATAGCAAAAACCATTTCATAGCTTCTCAGGCACTATCTTTCCACAATTTTCTGTTGAACTTATTATGTTAACACAAGCAATTATATTTATAAATAATATTAAATAGCATCAATACAATTATTAGGTCTAATAAGTATTTTATTACCTACTTTGTTGAAATTTAGCGAAGTGAGTGATTGGGTGGGGACCATAAATCTATCGCTATTTAGTAATCATCTGAGTTACTAGTGTCATGAAAATTTAATTATTGAGCAAACCTATGATAGCTTTTCATCAACAGACAGCGATTCAGAGTTAACATGTGACCAATAACTAAATTTTCAAGATATTAGTGATTACCTATGCCTGGTATAGAGCTATATTTTATGGATTTTTGGCTATATATTTTCACGGTAGTCCTGTATTTAAGAAAAATATATATAGCTTTATTCAAGCTCGAATAAATTTTGTGATGCATAGTATGAGGATTAGTATGCAGATAATATGGTTTCACGGAGAACATGAGCATGTAACTGGAAAACTATACAGCTAGTAAGAATAAGAAAATGCAACTGAGTCACTTTAAGTGTGGGGGTATTAATTGAATAAGCAATTGAAAGTGTTATTTATAGGAACCTATGTTCCAAAAGAGTGTGGAATTGCCACATTCACATCTGATCTTTTAAATTCAGTGTATGGGGAAGATAATGACGTTCACTGTGAAGTAATTGCTTTGAACGATCCCTCTGAGACCCATATTTATCCTGAAGAAGTCGTTTTTCAAATACAGAGGGACAGGATCGAGGATTATTACCGGGCTGCGGATTATATAAACCACTCTGATATTGATATCGTATGCTTGCAGCACGAATTTGGGCTTTTCTGGGGAAATGCGGGAGACTATATTTTTGCTCTTCTTTCAGGAATCAACAAGCCTGTGATAAGCACAATGCATACTGTAATCCGGGAGCCTGAACCTGAGTATAGGGCATCCACGGAAAAACTCATCAGGTATTCCGAAAAGCTTATTGTAATGAGCCAGACTGCAGTCGAGATGCTAAAAGACGTTTATAAAGTTCCCGAGGATAAAATAGAATTAATCTTTCACGGAGTACCCGACTGCCCTTTTAACAACTGCAGTAAGTATAAAAATAGATTGAAACTGAAGGGATCTCCACTTGTCTTAACTTTCGGCCTGCTGAGCCAGAATAAAGGTATCGAAAGTATGCTTGATGCTCTTCCTGAAGTCATAAGCCAGTACCCTGACCTCGTTTACCTAATACTGGGTGCTACACATCCTGTAATTAAAAAGAACTTTGGAGAAACATACAGGCAATACCTCCAGAATAAGGTCTCAGAACTCGGACTTGAAAAAAATGTAGTATTCCATGACAAATTTGTCGAGAAAGAAGAACTCTGTAATTATATCCTTGCCAGTGATATTTACGTATCTCCTTACCTTTCCAGAGAGCAGATAGTAAGCGGCGCTCTGACCTATGCAATTGGTATGGGAAAGGCAATAGTTTCCACTCCATACTGGTATGCTCAGGAAATGCTTTCTGACAATCGCGGTTTGCTTGTAGATTTCGGAGACACGGGCGGTTTAAGAAAATCTCTTTTGCATTTAATCGAAAATCCAGAAGAGTGTGATAAGATGCGCAAAAAGGCATATGATTTTGGTCGAAAAATGACATGGAAAAACGTAGGTAAACAATATAATAAGGTTTTCACCAGGGCTTTAAAGAATTACAGAGCCTACTCCACCTCGAAAAAGTTTAATTTCCTTCCGAACCAGTTGCCTGAAGTAAAACTTGATTACCTTAAATTGTTAACCGACGACGTGGGCATTATTCAGCATACCAATCTAGGTGTACCGGCTCGTCATTACGGATACAGTACTGATGACGTGGGCCGAGCTCTTGTTGCACTGACACAGTTAATAGATAATCAGAAGAAAGCCGAGGAGTTCTGGAAGTTAATTACCACATATATGAGTTTTCTTGAACATGCCCAGACCGATACGGGTCACTTCCACAACTTCATGAGCTATAAACGGGAATTTCTGGATGAAAAAGGAAGTGAAGATACTCTCGGACGTGCTATCTACGGGCTTGGGCATGTGGTAAGCTGCCCCTATCTGTCAAAAAATATACGCACGCTTGCCCATACCCTTATGAGCAGAGCCAGGCCTGAGATGGAGAAGCTTAACTATCCAAGGGCAAAAGCCTATACCATGTGCGGCCTATCTGAACTGCTCAGGGCAGGTGTGGATACCGATGAATTTGAATCGGTATTTAATTCGCGCAGGGATGCCGTCAAGTCTGTAGACTCCCTTGTAAGTAAAGATACCTTTGAATCCATATTTGTCAGATATGCGAATTCTCTGGTCGACTTATATGAGGCTAACCATAAAGAAGATTGGAACTGGTTCGAACCTACGGTAACCTATAGTAATGCAAAACTTAGTGAATCCCTTTTACTGGCATACAATTACACCAAAGACCGAACTTATCGTAAGGTCGGCCTTGACACTCTGGATTTTCTTACTGATATCCAGTGGAAAGGTGACTTTTTTGACATGGTTGGAAACCAGGGCTGGTACTCTTACAATGGGGAAAAGCCTATTTTTGACCAGCAACCCATCGAAGCAGGTTATCTGACTCAAGCCTATGTTTCAGCTTATGAGATTGTACGTGACAGGCAGTATCTGGAACTTGCAAGATATTCTTTTGAATACTTCCTTGGAAGAAATCGTTTGCAAACTGTTATGTATGATTATTCCACAGGCGCGGTCTGTGACGGCCTCAACCGCGATGGTATGAATTGTAACCAGGGCGCAGAATCCGTAATTTGCTTCCTTATGGCTTTAAGCTCTTTAAATAAGCATATGGATAAAGCTTTCAGTACTATATTGCAGTCCAGGGTAAGCGACGAGGTAGATGATAGAACTCTGCAGAAAAGAAAGAGTTTTTTGTCAGCAAATCAGGTTGAGTGAAAGAAGAAAGTAAAAGGGTATACGATCCCGAGAGTCAGAGAATATGATCTGGGAATGAGAGAATAACATGGTCTGGGAATGAGAGAATAACATGATCTGGGAATGAGAGAATAATATAATCTGGGGAGCAAGAATAAAATGATCTGAGGGATGTGAGAATAATATAATCTGGGGAGCAAGAATAAAATGATCTGGGGGATGAGAGAATAATATGATCTGGAAAGACCATGGGGAGTTATTTGTAAGATACGATAGAAATCCTATATTAACCGTTGACGATTGGCCTTATAGGGCCCATTCAGTTTTTAATCCTGCAGCTGCTATAGTTGATGGCACTACCCTGTTACTGGTCAGGGTCGAAGATCACAGGGGCTTTTCTCACTTTACAATAGCAAGGAGTAAGAATGGAATTTATGGTTGGGAAATTGATCCAGAACCAACCTTTGCTCCTGATCCTGTAAGCTACCCTGAAGAGATATATGGTATCGAAGACCCACGCATAACGTATATAGATGAGATGGGAAAATGGGCTGTGGCATATACGGCTTTTTCGGATTCAGGCCCTTTAACTGCACTTGCCTTTACTGAAGACTTTCGAAATTTTGACAGAATAGGAGCTACCCTGCCTCCTGAAAACAAGGACGCTGCGGTTTTTCCTGTAAGGTTTAATGGCAGATGGGCAATGTTACACAGACCTGTATCCAACATTGCAGGTGCAAAAGCAAATATCTGGATTTCCTTTTCGCCTGATATGAAATACTGGGGGGAACATGAGGTTCTTCTATATGCCAGAGAAGGTGGGTGGTGGGACGCGAACAAAATAGGGCTGTCCCCACAGCCAATCCGTGTATCTGACGGATGGTTAATTATGTACCACGGAGTACGCCAGACAACAGCTAAGGCAAGTTACCGGCTTGGACTTGCCCTTCTTGACCCTGATGACCCCAGGAAAGTGCTCCACAGATCTGAAGGCTGGGTTTTCGGGCCTCGTGAAATGTACGAACGCAGTGGAGACGTCAATGATGTTGTTTTCCCCTGCGGATGGGTACTTGCGGGCGATGAAATTCGTATTTATTACGGGAGTGCGGATACTTCCGTATCGTTAGCTATCGCAAAAGTGCAAGATGTCCTGAGATATATTCACCAGTGTCCTGAGAAACAGTGCCCTGATGAGTATTGCCGGTGGTTTGAAGAAGATATAGAAAGTTCCACTGACCCGAAAAGAGGCTATTCAAAATTGAAATGAGGTAAATAAAAAATAGGGTATGAAAATCAAAAATCAAAAATCAAAAATCAAAAATCAAAAATCAAAAATCAAAAATCAAAAATCAAAAATCAAAAATCAAAAATCAAAAATCAAAATGTAAAGATCAAAAATTAAACAGTAAAAGTAAAAACAAGAATTAAATTAGGGGAATATGGAGTGGTTTTGGGGGTATTAATATAAGAATTGCAATGTTGTCTCCGATTGCCTGGAGCACGCCGCCTAAAAAATATGGTCCCTGGGAATCTATTGTATCTTTATTAACTGAAGGACTTGTAAAAAGAGGTATTGACGTTACATTATTTGCCACAGCAGATTCTCACACTGCAGCGAAGCTTCATGCTGTATGCCCGAGACCTTATGAAGAAGATAAGGATATGATCCGAAAAGTGTATGAAGGCCTCCATATATCAGAAGTTTTCGAGAGAGCAAAGGAATTCGATATAATCCATAATCACTTTGATTATCTTCCTCTTACCTACAGTGCACTTGTGGACACGCCTGTTGTAACAACAATCCACGGCATTTCTTCACGGAAAATTTTGCCTGTATATAAAAAGTACAATAATAGAACTTTTTACGTATCCATAAGTGACGCCTACCGATGCAATGATCTGGACTATATAGCAACGGTTCGTCACGGAATTGACATAGAAAGCTTTTATTTCAACGAAAAACCGCAGGATTATCTACTTTTTTTATCTCGCCTGCATAAAGATAAAGGCGTAAGGGAAGCAATAGAGGTCGCGAAAAAAACTGGCAGAAAACTTAGAATAGCCGGTTTCATTGCAGATCAGGCTTATTTTGAAAAAGAGGTCCAGCCTTATCTGGATAATAAACAGATTATTTATGAAGGACATGTTGACCCCGAGTTTAAGAAGGAACTTCTGTCAAATGCCTATGCTTTACTGCACATGATTAATTATGAAGAGGCTTTCGGAATTGGCATAGTTGAAGCTATGGCCAGCGGGACACCGGTAATTGCGATAAACAGGGGGGCAATGCCTGAACTTATCCGGGATGGAGAGACTGGATTTCTCGTCAATAGTGTTGATGAGGCAGCCGAGGCTGTGCAAAAACTTGGCTCCATATCCCGTAAAAAATGCAGAGAAAATGTGGAAAAACGCTTTTCAGTTGATAGAATGGTAGATGATTACATTAAAGTGTATGAAACTATTCTGGAAAAGTGTAAACGTGAAGAAGAAAGGCCCTGGGGTTTTTATGAGGTGCTTATGCATAAGCCTGGATATAAAGTCAAAAGCCTTACTGTTTTCCCCCAAGGTGAAATTTCGCTCCAGCGCCATTCTCATAGAAGCGAGCACTGGTACGTAATCAGTGGAGAGGGACTTGTAACCAAAAACGGAAGTGAAAGTAGGGTTCTTCCGGGAAATTCAGTCGATCTTCCGGTAAATAAGGTTCATCGAATTAAGAATATAGGCAGTCAAAACCTTGTTTTCATTGAGATCGCACAGGGAGACTATATCGGAGAAGACGATATTGAAAGACTTGAAGACAAATATGGGAGAGTTTGAGCAGGTTTGTGTAGAGTTGATACTGTTACTTTCTAGAATATTTTAATTTTTCACATTTTTACCTTAACTAATAAAAATTTAATCCGGGCATTCTGAATGGTTATAGGAATCCCTCACCTGAGTCGCCATTTCCTCACCCAGCCTTTCGGAGACATTTTCTATGAAAAGCTCGATATACTCGAGTGGTACGCAGCCAAGGCTTTCTTCTCCTGATAAGATTAGCCTGACAAGATATTCAAGGTCATATCGAGATAGTAGTTTTATTCGCCGCAGGAAATCCTGAGCATCTTTTGCATAGTGGTTTGCCAGCGGAGGGAGTATGGAACGATAAGCCATTCCCGAGCCTGAACAGAGATACCCCTCGCACTCTGGAGCAACGGTTTTCAGAATGCCAATGTCCGTTTCTGAGAGTATTCTTGCCATGATAATCACCAGTGATAAAAGTATAGATTTGTGTTTAGGAGATGTTTTGGAGATAATAGATGCATGAGAATCATATTTCAGATACGATAGATGTGTGCAACTGGGACTTCATATATGATAAATATATACAGACTAAACGCATACAGGCGGTGTTTCAGAGCTTTTTTCTGTATGAAGGTGATTCTGTTTTTCTGATATTTAATCATAGAGCTGCATACTCACCTGAAAGGATGCAGCCGGATGATTTGATAAGGAAATCCAGAAGTGTATAAGTCAAGAATAACAATTCTGAGTTTAGCTTTTTTTAGGAGGGATGAAGAGTAAAATTCGAGGATTGCCGAAGGATTTACTATTGTTCGGATTGCCTCTCATTTTAACAGTATAGCCTTTGTTTACAGATGAGATTTCACTTTGTACCTCATGGATTATTCTATACTTCACATCTCTCTTCATGCTTATTATAATTCAAGTTTCATGAGGTCTTCGGCAAGAATCACATTTCCTTCAAAATACCCTTTCAGGCGGTGCACTGCTTCTCTTTCGTGTCCCCGCATTTCCGGATAGAAATGCGTAAGGCAGATGCTCCCGATTTCGTTATTATATTCTTCCAGGATGTCGGCAAGTGAACTGGGAGTTGTATGGTTTGTGACTTTCATGTCCGATGGAAACGAGCACTCATGGATCAGGAGATCTGCCTCGGATGCAAGGTCCATTATATCTCTTGAGGGCTCGGTGTCTGCGGAGTAAACGAATTCCCCGTCTTCTCCAGTCACGCGGTAAGCCAGAGTCGGAACGCTGTGCGCGGCTGCCGTGCAACTGATCTCACAATCGAATCCTTCGGGAGTAAATTCTTTTCCGGGGGCGAGCTCAATAACGTCTATGTCCACTTCTTCCTGGAGATATTCATAAGCGTCAATCACTTTTGAAAACCATTCTTCGGTTCCTTCAGGCCCGTAGACTTTCATACTCGTGTTTCCGCGGAGCCAGTTTGCCTTTATGAGAGGGTGCAGGTCAGCTACGTGGTCAAGGTGGAGGTGAGAAAGCAACACTGTATCCACATCAGTGTGGGAAACCCCAGCCTCAGGAAACCTGTTCAATACGCCGCTTCCGCAATCGATAAGCAATGGCTTTTCGTCTAACCTTACAAGTATTCCGGACTGTACCCTATTTTTTTGAGGGATCGCAACTCCAGTGCCAAGAAATGTAATTTCCATGAGCTAAAGAATAAACTTTAAATAATTTAACTTTATTTAAAGCATGTCCGCATGACGAATTTCTGCGGCTCAAATAAACTTGCTTTTCTTCAAAGAGCGAGGGTTGCCCAGCCCGGTCAAAGGCGCCGGACTTAAGATCCGGTATCGAAGGATTTCGTGGGTTCGAATCCCACCCCTCGCATATTTAATGTGGGATATATAGTATTGTGAGATAATATCTAATGTGGAATATATCGTCACGCCTGTAATTGTAGTAGCAACAGAAAACTTCATTGTACCTAATTGGGCAATTGCATTATTTAGCCTCGGGACTACAGGTATCTTTAAAAAAGTGTATGCAACTGTAAAATTATCGCAGTATTATTTTTCTTAAAGTTGCTATAACAAAAAATGTTCTATTTCTATAAGCAGTGTAGGGAAAGTTCTGTAGATTATGACGCAGTTTGTCACAATCCCTTACTTAACCGAAGACGCATGACCGATGATCCAATAGAGATTACTATCACCTCCACAGTACCCTATTTTCAATTAAGTTCCAAAGACATCTTTTAAGTTTCCGCTGAACGTGTTTCTTTCACTTATAACATTGAACTTGCAAGGTACAGTAACAGCTATTGCATACCCTGCGTACGCATCCCTATTAAAAGGAGCCACAGTATTCTTTATTTCATTACTTGTAAGACGCACAACATACCCAGACCCCGCAGAAGTAGTTATGTAAGTCCCTATTCGGATACCGTTACAGTTGCCATCCAGGGCATTTTTCTGAATGTCTACCTCTGTCCACCCATCCAGACATATTCCAGCGACGGCTGAAAGTCTATCAGCAATTTCTTTGTCTTCAAATACAGGCATCTGCCCACAGTTTGTTATGGTATTTCCTTTAATTGTAAGTCCGGTTGCTGCATCTAAAGCAGGTGCAGTATGACCAGCCGCCCAGATCCCTGGACCCTGGCACCCATCAATAATATTGTTGAGTATCCGGATATTCGATGTAGTTTCGTTTGCCCTGGAGTTTTCAACCTGAATGCCTGGGCCTGTACGAGGTTTATACTTCTTAATGCTCTTTATTGTGTTGTCTTGGAAAATTACATTCCTGGAACCTTTAGAACGTAAGCCTGAATTGATCCTTGTATAGATCTCATTTCCTGAAGCTTCCACGTCAACACACCTTTCGCAATAGAAACCATCATGTCCGACGCCGTATATTTTGTTTCCAGATACGGTTACATCTCTGGAGTCTAAAATCCTGACACCATCACCCTTTGAATTTTGAATATTCACGTTCCGGATTTTGACTTTTGAAGCCCTGTTTCCTCCAAATAGATTATGGTAACCTTTCCCATGAAGCACGCTCTGCTTATCAGCCAGCCCATCAAACGTGAACCCTTCAAACAGATAATTTTCGCCAGAGAAACTGAAAACTGGTACCTGTGGCTTCCAGAGGCACATCGAAGCATATGGTATTAGCTGGATGATTGCTTTTTCATCTCCACTTATGGTCGTGCCAGGATGTAGCTGAATAGGAGTTTTGGCCGTAAATGTTGCCTTCGTTCCTGTTGTCTTGAGCTCTATTTCTTCGTATTTCCGGCCATCTCCGACTTTATCAAAACTACTCTGAAGAAATGTTCCTGGTGTTAGAGTCAGTACGTTTGTCATATATTATGCAGGTTCCCTGGATATTGAAAACGAAAATTGAATTCTTATTGAGGTCTTTTAATTTTAAGACTTTTATATTTACTGTTACAAAGGCACTTTTGCACACGTATTTTGGAAATAAGGAAAAAGCGCAGCCCACATTTGATTGAGGAAAATATCAGGAAAGAGAAGACAAATTTATGATGCCGTTTGCAGTCAAGGTTCATCATGCATTTGTTGATGGTATTCATATTGGTAAAGATTCATTAAGCAAACATATTGTCAAACTACCTAAGTGTCTACATGTGTGTGAAGTGGGAGTGAATAAATAAACTACCTATTTGTTACTATTTTCTCTTTCGCGACAGCCCAAATTACAAAAATTGAGTTTATCAAGCTTTCAAATAGTAATGGGTAACTTGCCTTGAAATTATTTATCTGAGTTGAGTTATGTGCATAGTAATTCCTAATTATCGTAGCTCTTAATAAGTTAACTAGGACAAACTTTTGCTTGTCATCTAATTTTTGATATTTATCAATTGCTTGGGGAACTTGATCGATTTTATCAGAGAAATTGCTAATGCTTACATTATTCATTGTTTTGATTGATTCACAATAAATTCCCCACCATGATTCATTACAACAAAAAGGAGATAAAATAAATTTAAAACCTGGTCCTTTAGTAGGATACTTATTTTTAATTTCAGAAATAGAGTTAAGTCCCATTGTTTTTATTGTTTCTTCAATAAATATACTTAGATTTCTTAAATGAAATGTAATATTTTTTTCAGATTTATAATTACTTTTGAAATAATCTTTATTTGCATCAACCATAAACATTAAAAAATGCTCTAATTCATTTGTTTCTATGAACTCAATAAAAAAATCAATATCTTTCTTGATGAGTTGGTACTTATAGGGCACTTTTTCATTGTAACTCTTTAATAGAACATCAATATTAAGCATAGCGTTTTCTTTAATATCGTCTCTTTCATTTGGGAATATTATTTCTAGTGTATTTTTTTGTGTCTTTGAATAAATCTTATAATAGATACATATTTGACCATTTTTATCAATTTTTGATGAGACATTTTCCCATGTATCGCCAGTAAGATACAAAATTAATTGGATACAGTACCAAATATCTATCTTAATAAGATTTTGAAGTTTAGTTTTTTCTTCATTTTCATAAATAAAGTAATTTCTACATAACGCTTTCAAAAATTCATAAATGTTGTCGATAGAAAGATTATAAAATTCGATAAGCTTGTTGCATTTATCTATGATTTTATTTTCAAGTAAGCTATTTTCTTCTTTTGTTAAAAAATCCCCTACATTTTTTTCCTTAAGTGCTACGTATATGTATCTTTCATAAGTTTGAATAAATTCGCAAAGAAAATCATAACAGTCTTCGAATTGATGAATTTTTAAAATAAAATTTTTATTACGTCTAGACCATTCTTCTACAATTTCCTTATTACAAGTTAAATAATAGTAACTTTCTTTCTCGTTAAAACGCAATGTATTATGATAAATAGTTCTAAAATCATTTATTCCATCCAACTCATATATTTGCCAATATGAATAATAATTTTGAACTCTAACTGCATTCAAATTTCTTCCATTTTTATCAAAGTACTTTATCTTGTAATCTTTCCAATTGATAAATTTATTGTTAATTGGTTTTATTAGATATTCCTTCCACTCCTTATCCTTTTCATCAAAAGGATGATCTATTTTATCGTATAAAACTAAGCTACTAAATTTAAAAACTTCTTCCTCCAGTTCTAGTAACGAGGAATAAGCAGAATTGTAAGCCTGTTGAGTAGATGAAATTAAATTTTGCTTCTTAGTAATAATATATCCTTCAGGAAATAGCCATCTTTTTATTGGATATAGAAGTTTTTCTTTTTCATAAAGTTCTAAATAATCGCTGTTGATCTTAACAGAATTATTCCTACAAAAATCTATGAACTCATCTTGCTTCATGTATCTGCAATAGGTATATTTAAGTTCTTTAGACATAAATTACTGAACGTAATTATTTTACAAATAAGCTTTTAAATATAGAGAAATTACTTTTAAGTCTGCGGTCGCGTACAAAAATGGCACGGTGAATATCAGGCAGCTATATACAAAAAATTCAAGATTTTTTTACTCTTAAACTTATTGCAAGGGATGAAACTCGAACCCATATAATCCTTATTACATGAGATCCTATCCCAAAACCAATATAATGGCAAAATCAGAGTTGTAATGTCAGTGGCAAAATGGATTTACGTTATGTTTCGGGATAGGCTCGAGAGTAAAATCTGCTGTTCTGGTGGAATTCTTAAAATAAGTTAGAATAAGCAAGAGGTCTTTTAAGAGGTTCCCAATAATAATCTTCTTTATTTGGCATGAAAGCATGTTATTATTTGTTTTTCATGTCCTCTCTCCTTCTTTTTTCCCCATATAAAGCTCCAAAAGCCATTCCAAGGGCAGGTCCGAGAGCAATCCCCAGGGTTAGATTGTCCATCATAAGGCCAAGTATCAAACCGAATGACATGCCAAGGGAAAGTCCAATCGCCATTGCGTCTTCTTTTTCATTTTCGCTCTCATTTTCTTCCTCTTTAGCACAGCTTTTAATGTATTTGTCAGCCTTATCGAGCCTTTTCCCTAGACGTGAGAATATAAGTAAAACGGCTATAACAATGACAATAAAAATTACAATTATTCGTAAAGATGCAGAATCGATCATTATTTTGAATTTGCCACTTTACTATAAAAAGAGTTTGAAAAGAGAAAAGAGTTTAAAATGAAGTCAGTTCTCCAACAGGGAACTTTTTCAGCCGGAATAAGAAGGAATTTCTAGGCACAATTGAACTTTTACAGGATAAAATATCAAAATATTTATCCATTTAACCAGATACTTCCATCTTATGAACAATCATAGCGAAACGGAAAGTTCAGGTCATAATCCCGTCAACGTTGACCCCGATAAAATTCCAGGATGGAACGAAGATCTTGAACTGGCATTTTCTGCCTACAAAGGCTCCTACACTCCCGGAAGAGTTGCATCAAGGCATAAAACGGTCTGCGAGGTACTTGTCTCTGGGGCTGTCGTACAGGCTGGAATCTCAGGTGCACTTCTGAAAATTGGGAAGCAGCCGGTTGTAGGGGATTTTGTCGTTTTGCTTGACCAGCCTGAACTGGGCTCACGCATGGTTGTGAATATCCTGCCCAGGAGGACCTGCCTTTCAAGAGGGGCAGCCGGAGACGGGGGCGGAGAGCAGGTAATTGCTGCAAATCTTGATACCATTTTTATCGTGACTTCCGTTGGTAAGGACCTCAACCTTCGAAGGCTTGAGAGGTATCTTGCCATTGTGTATTCTTCCGGGGCAAACCCTGTGATTTTACTTAACAAAATCGACCTTGAAGATAACCCAACCCGGCTGGTAGAGAAAATCCAATCCATTGCAGGTGACGTGCCAGTTATTCCATTAAGCGCCCTTTCAAAAACCGGGCTTAACGAACTTAGCCCTTACATCAACCCTGGGGAAACAGTTGCATTAATCGGTTCCTCAGGCGTCGGAAAATCCACGCTTATCAACGCTTTTCTTGGCGAAACTGTCCAGAAAACCGGAGATATCCGGAAAGACGATGAAAAAGGCAGGCATACAACCACAGTCCGCCAGCTCTTCCTGCTTCCAAACGGAGCAGTCCTTATAGACAACCCCGGGATCAGGGAAATCCAGCTCGGAGACTCAGCAGACGGTCTTGAAAAAGCTTTTTCCGAGATCGTCGACGCAGCCCGCAATTGCAAGTTTAAAGACTGCACTCACCACGACGAGCCGGGTTGTGCTGTACTGAAGGCGGTTGAGGACGGGCTTATTCCTGAGGAACGGCTTGCCAGCTATCACAGATTAACTGAAGAACTCATATTCCAGTCAAAAAAAGCAGAAATTGGGCTGAAACGGCTTGAAAAGGAAAAATGGAAGAATATAGCGTTGGATATTAAAAAATATAAGAAATCTACGGGAAAACTGTGAATAAAGAGTATTTTTAGAGCCTATCCGAAAATTCAGTAATGCATATCGAAAAGTTACAATAGGTCTAAATATCCGGGCATCCTTTCTGATTTTGCATATTGCATATTGTAAAAGTTATAACAGGCAACCACTTTTTGGATAGGCTCTTAATCGACTGAAGCTGATCTACTGAAGCAGCGTTTTTCGTTCTCTCTAATTTTTTCCAAACAGAGCACAAACAGCGCAATACCTAAAAATGAACAACACTTTTTTAACTTCACAGTTTTATAAAAACATTAATTCAGATTTAGGAGGCACTGATATGGCAAGTAAAGTTTATTTTGCAGATCTCAGAGCGAGAAATCCAGAGGAGAATACAATCAGCAAGATCCAGAAGCTTTTTGACGAAGCAGGTTTTGCTGAACTCCTTGGAGAAGGTGATCTGACTGCAATCAAAATTCATTTTGGAGAGTACGGAAGTGACGGATATATAAATCCGGTCTTTGTGCGGCAGGTCGCAGAAAAAATCCGGGCAGCCGGAGCAAAACCGTTTGTTACGGACACAAATACTCTTTATTCAGGCAGCCGGCATAATGCAGTTGACCACCTGACGACTGCAATTGAACACGGTTTTGATTATTCCGTTGTCAGGGCTCCGCTTATCATATCAGACGGTTTGAGAAGCCAGAACGTTGCAGATGTAGAGATAGGGAAGAAACATTTTAAGTCCGTAAAAATAGGTGCGGATATTGCTACTGCGGATTCTATGATTGTGATGTCCCACTTCAAGGGGCATATAGTAGCCGGTTTTGGAGGGGCTATCAAGAACCTCGCTATGGGTTGTGCACCTGCAGCCGGCAAGAAGGAACAGCATTTCAGTACAAGCCCGCATGTTATTCAGGATAAGTGTATAGGCTGCCAGAAATGTGTTAAAATCTGTCCTGTAGGAGCTTCTTCTCTTCTGGGAGAAGTCTCAATGATTGATCCCAATATCTGCATAAGCTGCGGACAGTGCATGGAAGTTTGCCCTGCCGGAGCTATAACTATAGATTGGGAACATGATATCCCGAACTTCCTGGAATGTCTTACTGAGTACGCTTATGGGGCAGTAAAAGGAAAAGAAGGAAAAGTAGGTTACATAAATTTCCTGCTTAAAATTACACCTGACTGCGACTGCGTACCCTGGAGTGATGCTCCGATAGTACCGGATATCGGAATTCTTGCCTCAAAAGACCCTGTTGCCCTTGACCAGGCAAGCTATGACCTCGTAAATCGGCAGAAAGGGCTTGTCAACTCCTCTCTTCAATGCAACCACGAAGCAGGAGCTGATAAGTTCAAGGGAGCATGGCCAATGATCGATGGAACCCACCAGCTCACGTATGGAGAAGAAATCGAGTTTGGAAGCCGTGAGTATGAACTTGTTGAGATTTGAGTTATTTTAAAGACAGATTGAGATTTGAGTTATTTTTAAGACGGATTGAGATTTGAGTTATTTTAAAGATTGGCTGAAATTCAACCTCGGCTAAAGAAATTAACTTCAGAAAAACAATTCTCAACAATTTTTCCTTTTTATTTGTTCCTTAAAAAACCTGAATATACAGGCTTAATTATAAGGTTTAAGTAAGGTAGATTTATAGGTCGATTCTTAATCAATTTACAAATAATTTACAAATAATTTACAAATAATTTATAAATAATTTATAAATAATTTACAAATCAACTTTAGTTGATTTAATCGCAAATCTATTTTTTAAAAAGATAAATATAGCAGATGCCACCACTTAATATATGAGTTAATATTACCCAACTTTACTGGAGATGAATTAGAGTGACCATCTGGGAATACGATGTTAAAGAGATAAGGTTCAGTGAGTGGTCAAAGGCAAAAGAAGATCTTAACAGCCTCGGGACTGAAGGCTGGGAGCTCATCAAATTTGCGGATGATATCGACGAAAATGGTATGATAGCAGCTGTTTTTAAAAGACCGGTCGATTACGTTGACGCATCAATCTAAAGTTTTTTTTAAATTTATTGTTTTTTAACCTTTTTTTCGGTGTGAAAAATTCAGTTTAGAGTTCAGGGCATTTGAAACAAGTTCGGTTACTACGATTTCTAGAGGAACAGCTGTATCCATTGCTAGGTAAACCTGCTCAAGTTCTAATTTTAAGGGTTTCTGTATATATCTGTAGAAATCCGAACTATATTTCAAAACTAATTCCCTATTAATTCTAATTCTCACTTTAACTCTAACTGATCCTGACTCTAACTGATCCAAATTATCTTAGCAATGTTTAAGGCGAGAAAGAAAGTTTCTATACAGATTGCCGTGTGTACCAGTTCGTTATAATAACATTTTTCGATTGTTTCAATCTTCACCTTAAGCTTTATTTTCTTAGAGTAGTACCTTTAGTTAACAATGTTTACTGATATTAATATAAAGCAAATTTCTTATCTTATTAATTATTACAATATTTTATTAGATTAATATTTACAGTGGGTAAATATATGAGAATAGTAACTTTTTAAAATTGATCTGTGAAAAGTCTGGAAGAATTAATAAAAAGGAGATAGGGCATGGAAAGTAAAATTGATGATAAAGCAGAACCTGATACTGAAGTTAATGCACAGGATACAGATAAAAACAGATTAGAAAATGAATTTGACCCCAGTGTAACGCTTAAAAATGAAGAAGAGGCTGGAAAAATTCTGGATTTAATGCAAAAGCCTGAGATCGATTTCGATCGCTTTTTTAAGTTTATGGATTCTTCTATTCAGGGTTTAAAAGAATACAGGCTGATTGTTTCGGCTCTTGAGCTCGGAGTGTTTGAAGCACTTAAATCTCCTTTGTCAGCAGAGGACCTGGCTGAAAAACTTGGCTGTGATCCTCTGCTCATGCCTCATTTCTGTGAAGCCCTCCATAGTCTCGGGTTCCTTGACAGATTTGAGGAGGGAATGGGTAAGGAAGAAGAGAAGGCGCAGATTGGAAAAATAGATGCAGTCGCCAGTCAAGATAACGGAAAATTCGAAACCGGATCTGAGGACCATGATAATGGAACAAAGAGTAGCGAGGCAGTGTACCTTGTATCTGAACTCAGTGCAACTTATCTCATGGAAAGTTCTCCGTTTTCTCAGCAGCATTACCTTGCCGAAAGGATTCGAAATGTTGAACGTTGGACTCGCATTTCTCAGATTATGAAGCAGGGACCCGATGTTGTTGAGAAAGGGTCTTTTTTTGGGGAAATTGTCCACTGTATGGCTGAAAACGCACGCTGTGGTCTGCTTCAGGAAACTGTAACTGTTGTCATGGAAAATGTTGATTTTACAAATGTCAAAAGGCTGCTTGACATAGGAGGGGGGCACGGGCTTTATGCAATCGCTTTTTCAAAGCTGAATGAAGACCTTCAGGCTTTTGTTTTCGACCTTCCCCCCGTCACTGGAGAAACAGGATATTTCATCGAGAAATATGGGGCTTCAAGAGTGAGTACAATTCCGGGAGATTTTTTTACAGATGAAATCGGAAGTGGCTATGACCTTATCTTTTCTTCCTTTAACCCCGGCGGAAAAGTGCCTTCCCTTGTCCCCAAGCTTGCTGAAGCTTTAAACCCTGGAGGCATTTTCGTAACCAGGCAGATGCCTGACGAAAAAATAAAATCAAGCCCACTTCTCAGCCTTGACTGGAACCTCTGGACTTTTGAAGGTGTGAAAAAAGGAGGATCGGGTTACAGTTTCGAAAATAGCGTACCCTTTAATGAGTATATAGAGCTGCTTGACAATTATGGGCTTGAAGTCTTCCGTGCTCTTGACATGACGGACGGTTCAAGGATTGTGTTTGCACGGAAAGCAACCTGAAATTTGCAGGAACAAGCTGTCTCAAAACTACGCTTAATTTTACAAATAGGATAATGTACTATACTTCAAGGCAAATAAATATCTGAATTTTAGAATAATTTTCGATTTGAATTTAAAGTCAACAATTCAAATTATCCAATTGTAGAAACGGGTCGAGTTTTGAGACAACCTGAAGAAGATTACTTTTTTCTCAGTTACTTTTTTATTATTTCCGAATTTCAAAAATTACTTTTTCCTTTCTTTCCTGAAGAGATAACTATTAATTATCATGAAATGCATTTTAACTTATTGATTTATTGTAAATTGAATATAGAAAACATCAGGAAACTTGTTTTAACTTTATCAATATTTATTTAGCCAGATATTCCGTCCATTAAAAACATAGAGCCTATCTGTTAATTTGAGTGCCAAAAAACTTGATTTTCGAAAAACTCTGGGGAAGAAAAATGAAGGACTATAATGAAGAACCAGAATGTCAGGAAGGAACGACAGCACTGGTAAACGAAGATAAAAAGACAAACGAGCTAAAAGCCTCAAATAATGTGGCTTGTAGCCAGGTTCAAGTATCTGGTGAAAAAAGCAAGATCTCAGGTCTTATTTTTCTGGATAGTCCTCATATTATAGAAAATATACTTGACACTATGGTCAATCCTATTTCATACAAGGATAAAAATGGTGTTTTCCTTCTAGTAAATGAAGAGCATTCAAGGAAGATGCTTGGCCTTCCAAAAGAAGAGATTATCGGGAGAACACTCCGCGAACTCGTCAGGAAATTTTTAGAGAGTCCCAGAAAATATATTGTAAAAAAGAGGGACCTCCTGGAAAGATGTAACGAATGGGCCCAAATCGAAAATGAAATCCTGAATCATGGTGGAACGAGAACCTTAGAACAGGAACTCATAGTTGCGGACGGGACAACAAAAATTTTTATTTTAAATAAATCAGCCTTATGCGACGAGAATGGGGAGACTATTGGGATTATTACTGTAATGCAGGATATAACCGAGCTCAGAAAGACTGAAAACATTCTGAAAGAGAGCCTTAGTTCCAAAAATAAATTGAATGAACAAATTAAGAAAAATGAGAAAATGTACAAGACCATTCTGGAAAAAACAGGGCACATGGTATACAATTGCGACATGATGGCTGATAAAGTCGACTTGCTTGGCTCGATTGAAGAAGTTACGGGATACACGCCTGAAGAATTAAAAGATGCAGGTGTGAACTCATGGATGGAATACGTTCACCCTGAGGACAGGTATAAGCTCTGGATAAACAATGAAAACCATATGAAAAACGGGGTAAACTTCCATCTGGAATACCGGTTCCGAAAAAAGAACGGCGACTATGCTTATCTTGAGGAAAGCGGAACCGATATACTGGACTCAAGCGGGAGTATCAGCAGGGTCACTGGAGTAGTAAAAGATATAACAGAACAGAAGCTTGCCAGCAAAAGCCTGCAAGAAAGTGAGGAAAGATACCGTACCGCAACCGAGCAGACAGGGCAGCTAGTGTTTGATTTCAGGCTCAATACACACGAGGTAGAATGGGCAGGAGCCATCCGGGAAGTAACAGGATACTCTCCTGAAGAGTTTAAAAGCTTTAATGAATCGTTCTGGATAGAGCATCTCCACCCTGAAGACAGGACCGAGACGATTGAAAGTATGGAGAACTTCTTCAAGAAAAAAGCGAGAATTCATGCAGAGTTCAGGTTCAGGAAAAAAGATGGAAAATATATCTACATTGAAATCCGGGGTGTCTGGCTAAAAAATGACGAGGGGAAAGTTTACAGGGCTATTGGTGTGATGAAAGACATCACAGAATGGAAATGCACGCTGGAAAAAGTTGAAGCGAGTGAAATGAAATACCGCTCTCTCATACAGAATTTCCAGGGGATTGCTTTTCAATTGGACACGAACCTAATTCCCATATTCATGAACGGAGCTGTTGAAGAGATCACAGGACATACCGAAGAAGAACTCATGTCCAGGGCTAAGTGGAAGGAGATAATCCTTCCTGAGGATCTGCCTTTACTCCTCAAAGAAGAGGAAAGGATTCGGAATTCACCTATTATAAAGAACAATAAAATTGATTTTCGCATAATACACAGGGACGGAAAAATACGATGGTTGCATGAAATTTGCCAGAAAGTCCTGGGAAAAGATGGGAAACCGAGATACTATCAGGGCACGATTTACGACATAACCGAAAGGAAGGAAACCGAGGAATTTCTTGCGAACATTAAAATTGCCCGCCAGAGAGAAATTCACCACCGCATCAAGAATAATCTCCAGGTAATCTCCTCCCTGCTGGACCTCCAGGCTGAAAAGTTCAAAAGCATGGAATGCGTTAAGAATTTTGAGGTTCTTGAAGCCTTCAGGGAAAGCCAGGACCGGGTAATCTCCATTGCTTTAATCCATGAGGAATTGCATGAAGGAGAAGGAACTGAGAAGCTTAACTTTTCACCGTATCTTAAGAAACTCATCGACAACCTTTTCCAGACTTACAGGCTTGGAGACGCAGCTATCAGCCTCAAAACGGAGCTGGAGGAGAATATTTTATTTGACATGGATATTACTGTGCCTTTAGGGCTAATTGTCAATGAACTTGTCTCAAATTCCCTGAAGCATGCGTTTCCAGACGGGAAAAACGGAGAAATTCGGATCAGACTTTCCAGAAATAACGAGTCCGGATGCCTCAAAGAAGAGAAAGGCCCGGAAGGCAAAAGTACAGAATTTAACCTTACGGTCTCGGATAACGGGAAAGGTATCCCGGAAACCGTAAACTTCGGAAATCCTGAAACCCTTGGCCTGCAACTGGTAAGCATTCTGGTTAATCAGCTGGAAGGCGAAATCGAACTGAAGAGAGAAAACGGAACCGAGTTCAGCATGAGGTTCAAAGTGGAAAACAAATTTTAAATTGTTTTTTCTGCACAGGCAATGGCATCAAAGCATGAGATTGTTTCAGATTGCTTTGTTACAGACCGTTTTGTTTCAGGTCGCTTTGTTCTAGAACACTTTGTTACAGACCGCTTTGTTTCAGATCACTTTGTTTCAGATCGCTTTTTAAACCCTATTGTTCCAGAACGCATTGTTTTAAACCCTATTGTTCCAGATCGTTTTTTTCGGATAGCTTTGTTTTAAACCTTATTGTTCTAGAACGCATTGTTTTAAACTCTATTGTTCCAGAACGCATCGTTTTAAACCCAATTGTTTCATATCTCTTTGTTACAGACCGCTTTGTTTCATATCGCATTGTTTTAAACCCTATTGTTCCGATGGTATTATCAGATGCAGAAACTTACCCGTAAGTTGACCATTTTTTCCTGAAAAACTGGAAAAATATGAAACAGCAACATTATTATGCTGTAAAGCAATTTCTAAATGGGGATTGCTGTGATAAAAGAAGCCATGCTCTACGAGAAAATAGGAGATAATAAAGTACACTGCAAGCTCTGTGCCCATAGTTGCAAAATTTCCCAGGGAAAAAGGGGCTTTTGCGGAGTCCGGGAAAACAGGGACGGAAAACTATATACTCTTATTTATGGGACGGTTTCAAGCGAGGCTGTTGACCCTGTCGAAAAAAAACCTCTTTATCACTTTTATCCAGGGTCTTATGTTCATTCTGTTGGGTCAATAGGGTGCAATTTCCGATGTAAGCACTGCCAGAACTGGTCGATTTCTCAGGTCTGCCTGGAAGATGCTTACACAATGGATATTCCACCTGACGAACTTGTTGAAAGGGCGCTTCTCTCACGTTCAAGCTCCATTGCCTGGACCTATAATGAGCCAACAATCTGGCACGAGTATACCTATGAGTGTGCAAAAATGGCAAAAGAGGCAGGGCTTGGAACAATCTATGTGACAAATGGGTATATGACGCCTGATGCCCTCAGGAATATAGCACCCTATCTGGATGCCGCGAATATCGATATCAAAGCATTCACTGAAAAATTCTACCACGATGTCGCCAGCGCAAAACTCGCCCCTGTGCTCGAAGCTTCTGCCCTTGCAAAACAACTTGGAATACATGTTGAGATTACAAACCTCATTATTCCAAGTGTAAACGATTCCCTTGATGAGATAAGGGAACTTTCAAAATGGGTATATAAAAATCTCGGACCTGAGACTCCACTGCATTTTACTCGTTTCCATCCCCAGTACAAGATGCAGGACCTCTACCCGACGCCTGTAGAAACCATGCAGGAAGCCTGTAAAATTGCAACTGAAGAAGGAATGAAGTATGTTTACATGGGCAACGTTCCTGGCAGTGACCGCAACAATACTTTCTGCCCGAACTGCGGAAAAATGTTGATCAAGCGTGGCTATTTCGATATTGAAAAGTATGAGATCACACCTGAGAAAACCTGCCCGAAATGTGGGGAACACATTCCCATTGTAGGTGAATATGCCGGTTCAAAACATGCACCGGGTGAATACGACTATTAAGCGGAGTATTCAGCAAACGACAGATGAGAATAAACTACCAAGAATAAACTACCAAGAATAAACTACCAAGAATAAACTACCAAGAATAAACTACCAAGAATAAACTACCAAGAATAAACTACCAAGAATAAACTACCAAGAATAAACTGCCAGACAAAATTAGATCTCAAAAAATATATTTTTCGCACCCTTCGTGGAAAATTTTTATAATTCCTTCTCGCAGGGAAGGCGTATATTTCTCAGGTTCAGTTTTGACAGCCCTGTGCAGTTCTTCAAGTTCAACCCATTCTACAGATACGGCTTCTTCCGGGTCAGGCCGAATTAAGCTTGCAGTTTTTTCCGAGCATAGGCCTGAAAATACCATATGAAAAGCTCCTTTGTTTTCGATGATACAGGGAATTTTAAATAATTTTTGGAATGGAACCGAGATTCCTATTTCTTCAAGCATTTCCCGTGCCATGCAGGCTTCATAAGACTCATTTGCTACAGTACCGCTTACCGAATATGTATAACGGCCCGGAAACCACCGTTTTTGAGGTGCCCTTTTCTGGATAAGCATTTTATTTTCAGGGTTGAGAAGGATAAGTTGGGCAGCCCTGTGGATATGCTTTCCCGAATAAAATTCCTCTCGTTCGCGCAGCCCGAGAACGTTATCGTTTTTGTCTACTTCAGTGATTAGTTCTGCCACAAAAGCACTCCTATTAAGTTGTTTCACTACCTTTATTCAGGCGGGGAAAAAAATAAAAATGTCGGTTAAAATAAAAATGACAGGCTTCATTAAAAAAGGTTAAACCTGGAATAATGCCATGAAAAGAAAAAAGAAATTCACTTTTCAGGCTTTTTCAGGGTTCTGAGACCTCTTTTGGTTTTTCTGCGGCTTTCTGGATCTCATCCAGAAGCTGATCATCGGTCTTACCTTTTATGTCAATCCCAAGTTTCTGGGCAGTTTCCTGTACCTTGCTCTTTGGAGCTGTGGGTTCTGTGATGGATTTTTCAAATTCTTTAAGGTTTAGCTCGGATTCCTTCTGAGCTTTCTTAAATTCGCCCACTGAACTTCCCATGGACCTGGCTAGCTCCGGAAGTTTAGTAGCTCCGAAAAGGAGTACAACTACTGCAAAAATCATTATGAGTTCTTGTGTGCCTATCATGGCTTAACCTCAAGTTTTTCGTTTTCTTAAATAAATATAATTCAGCAGGTGATAATGATCTAAAAATTGTAAATATCTATAAGTTAAGCTAAGATTTTTTATGTTATATAAAGTTTCTATTTTTATTTACTATTTTGCAGATTTTATATATTTAATAGTTTTTATTTTGCTTTTTATATTTATTAAATTTATCCCATTTTGGTTTTCGACTCAGGTTTATCTACTTTTATCCCGATTTAATCCTGGATTTCAGATTTTCCGGAGCTCTTCCTGTTCAGAAACAGATTTTCCGGCTTCCGGCTTGTTTTCCAGATCTGTATCGAT
The DNA here is from genome assembly GCF_020804205.1 of Methanosarcina sp. DH1. Lineage (NCBI taxonomy): Archaea > Methanobacteriati > Methanobacteriota > Methanomicrobia > Methanosarcinales > Methanosarcinaceae > Methanosarcina > Methanosarcina sp. DH1. The sequence continues at coordinate 116,998 of NZ_WJBJ01000022.1, forward strand.
TTTCGTGTCTGTACCGGTTTTAAGCTCTGTATCGATTTTCGTGTCTGTACCGGTTTTAAGCTCTGTATCGGTTTTCAATTCTGTATCGATTTTCGTGTCTGTACCGGTTTTAAGCTCTGTATCGGTTTTCAATTCTGTATCGATTTTCGTGTCTGTACCGGTTTTAAGCTCTGTATCGGTTTTCAATTCTGTACCGGTTTCCAGCTCTGTATCGGTGTTTGTTTTTTTACTGCTGCTGGGAGTATCTTTTTGTTCCTTCCCTTTCTCTTTTTCCTCAGAAGCAGCTGTATTCGCAGCTTTTCTGGTGTAGGCATCAAATTGATTGAGCTCAAGCTCAGAAGCGCGCTGTGCTTTTTTAAATTCTCCCATTGCACTTCCTAACGATCGTGCAAGCTCAGGAAGCTTCTGCGGCCCAAAGAGGAAGAGAGCTACAATAAGAATTACTATTAATTCCTGTGTGCCTATCATTGTTGGTTATTATCAACAATCAAATATAAAAGTTCTTGTAATAAGATCGGTAGGACTGGCTTGTTCGGAGATCCTTTTAAAAACATCTGTTTTTAAAAATAAAAAAGCCCTATAAATAGGCAAACTAGCTATCAAAATAGCCGGATAAGTAGCAGGCTGAACTCAAAGAGAATTCCCAATAAAAACGCCACAAGGATCTGGGCAATGAATGTAGGATCAGGCGAAAGGAAAAGTGAAATTGCCATAATCACACTGTAGACCAGTATCCTTTGCTTTTTAAGAGTCTCGTATTCTATAAGCCCCATTTTCACGGCAAAAATCACAAGCAAGGGAAGCTGGAATACAATTCCGAAACCTGATAGAATTGTAGTTACTGCTGAGAGAGTATCCTGAACGGAAAGCTGCGCTGTAGCCATGTCTCCCGAGTAAAATAGAATATATTTGAACATGACAGGCAGGACGATAAAGTAACCTACAGAGGCCCCCAAGATGAAAAGCAGGAAGGATACAGGAATGACCTTGAGGAAAAAGTGCTTTTCATGTGGATAAAGCCCTTTGCCTGCAAACCTGTAAAGCTCGTAGAAGAGCAGAGGGACTGAAGTGGCCAGAGCAAAAACGAGGCAGAGCTTGAGGCGCGCAAAGGTCCATTCAAGAGGAGAGTAAGCCGTCATGTAAAAGTCAGTATTTATAAATTCCTTCCAGACAATCAGCATCCCTTTTGCTGAAAATGGAAAAGCAATAAGTATTCCCAGACAGAGCCAGATCAAAACGATTGCTAGGCGGTTTCTGAGCTCTAACAGGTGAACCATGAGAGGTTCCTCAGTATCTCCCGGGACACCGGAAGTATAAGAGTTCATCCCCGAGTTTTTTTCGGTAGAAGCTGTTGGTCTGTTGCCTGTGTTCTCTGAGTTCATTTTTTCCGCTCTTATATATATCTAGGTAAATATATTAATATCAGAACATAATATAGAATGTAAATCTGCAACTCTTCGGAGGTATTCCAATTTCCCGGTGAATGAGATCTTCACAATCCATTTTACGATCCCTCTTCAGAATATCTTTCTACTATATATTTGCATACTTGAGAGTTGGATATCTGAGCATTTATAGTACTGAGCCATTAACAATGCAATCACTTAAAATGATTAACATAATCACTTAAAACGATTAACATAATTACTTAAAGCGATTAACATAATTACTTAAAATGCTTAACGTAATCACTTAAAACGATTAACATAATCACTTAAAACGATTAACATAATCACTTAAAACGATTAACATAATTACTTAAAATGGTTGACATTATCACTTGAAATGATATATAATCACTTAAAATTATTAATATAATACGATTAAGAGAGTTTGATTAATATATGCTGACGATTATTATAAATTACTTAAAATAATTTATGTATTATAGTTATTCAATTAATATAAATTTAGTTATAACAAATAATATAATCGGATTCAGAGAATTAATTGATGATTGTGTAAACGAATTAAGATAATTAATATAATATACTCGTAATAAATACTATCACCCATTAAAACAACTGCTATTTCCCGGTTCTCTATACTTGAACCTGTTGTTTCCATACTCCGATTTCGTGACTTTCATCAATTGAATCTTCTGAATGGCTTGCAGTCTCAGGAAAATTTGAAGGATTCCGTGAAAAGAGCCGAAAAAACCTAAAATCGAAAAAACAAAATAGGTAAAAAGAAAGTTGATATGAAAATCTCTGCAATGAATAGATCTCACTGCGGTGAATATAAGAGTTTCTTTAAATAGGACAAAAAACTTTCTTTTGCTTTCCCGGATAGGTACTCATTATGTCTGAAGCGATTGAAAATCTCAGTGCAATTCTGCTGACCCTGCGAAATAAGTTACTTGTGATTGCTGGGGTCCTTATCACAGGCATTATTCTCTCTTTCCAGTTTACAGGCCCTCTCATTGAGAGAATGAAGGTTGATCTTCTCCCAGAGGGCGCAAAGCTGGTGTATGTATCTCCCCTTGAGGTAATGATGCTGGAGCTAAAGCTCTCTATAATAATAGGAATTCTCATCACCCTGCCTCTTATTGCATTCTATGCTTATAGGGCAATCTCGAAGCGGTACTCAATTAAAGTTCCGATATCTATTGGAAAAGGCCAGTTTGTTTTCCTGAGTCTAGCTGTCATTGTCATGTTCGTCATTGGAGCCTCATATTCTTATTTCCTCATGCTGCCTCTCTTTCTTAAGTTCCTCTACATTGACGCAGCAGACTCAGGGGTGACTGCGACTTATTCGGTTTTCAAGTTTATCTCATTTATAGCAACAACTACAGCAATCTTTGGTCTGGTCTTTGAACTCCCTATAGTACTTACTTTCCTTACCCGAAATGGATTTGTAAAATACAGTACTCTTGTGACGTACCGCAAGCATATTTATGTCCTTGTCGTGTTTATTGCAGCCGTAGTTACTCCTGGGGCAGATGTCTTCAGTCAGATGATGGTTGCCGTGCCCATGGCGTTCTTTTTTGAGATCAGTATGATAGTTGTGCGGTTAATTGGAGTAAAGAACAGGCTCGGAAATTCTGATCCTTCAGCAACTGCATCAGGGATTACAAGAAGAGACTAAAAGAAGAAATGTGACAAAATACAGTTTAAGGATCTAAAAGTAAAATGGCTCTTCGTTATTTTGTGTGGATATCCTCATAATATTCTCATAAAAACCAATGCGGTCTTGAATTGAAAATCATCTTATCCATAGGGAATGAAAAAGAGCCAGTAAAAGTTTGATAATGTGCAAGTTAACTTCAAAAGTGCAAGTTAACTTCAATTAAGACCATAAATTATTCAGTAATCCAGATACACATCTGGACCTTAAAAATACTATTTTTATATAATTTTTAAAACAAGAGCTATTATAGGACCTGCATATTCGATACTAATCATTCTATTCCGCACTCGTCTATCCGCATTATCCTGTTTTGAGAACTTTAAGATTTACAAAATGCCGACTGCTAATAGTCTGCTGTCTGGATATTACTTTCAACATACTCAGGATAATCTTATTTAACAGAAATACATATTTGAAGAGGTCATGGAGACGCAGCACATAAAAGCAAATATCCAGGTAATTGCCGCATCTGTCATCTACGGATTTTCAGGAATTTTTTTCATGTATGTAAAGAATATGGCCGCAGGAGCTGTTGTGTTTTACCAGCTTCTTTTCGGGCTTCTCGCACTTACAGGTTATCTGGCAGTTACTGGAAAACTGTCAGGAATCAGGCTCCGAGGAAAAAGAAAAAACTTGATACTGCTTGGAGCTTTCAATGCAGGTGCAATGGTCTCTTATTACATGGCTGTGAGCTTTACTAATGTATCAATATCCGTACTTCTACTTTATACGGCTCCGTTTTACGTTTTGCTGCTTGCCCCTCTTTTCCTGAAGGAGAAACATAACAAAAAGAGCCTTGTTGCCCTTATTCTTTCTCTTACGGGTGTAGTAATGGTAATTGGTCCTGAAAACCTTGTTTCTGGATCGGGAATTGAGCCAGCATATCTTTTTGGAGTGCTTATGGGACTTTTTTCAGGCTTTTTTTACGCCTGCGTTACTATTACTTCCCGAGATCTCAGGAACGAGTATTCAGGTTTAGAACAACTTTTTATCTCAACCATCGTAATGCTTGTATTATTGCTTCCTTTTGTAAAACAGGCATCAGTAATAGCTCTTGTTGAAAACCTACCTGTTCTCCTCTTTCTAGGGATAACAATCACTTCAGTGGGTTCGATTCTTTACTTTACAGGGCTTTTACATGTCAAAGCCCAGAATGCAAGCATACTTTCCCTGATTGAACCTGTAAGTGCGATTTTTTTCGCTTACCTGCTCTTAAAAGACCCCATATCCGCTGAAACCCTATTTGGATGTGCCCTTATCCTTTCCAGTTCTTTCCTGGCAAGTCTGGAGGAGGAAAGCAAAACCGAAGAAGAACCTGTTTTCAAGGAAAAACTGCCTGCAGTCCCTTAGCTTACCAGAAGCGGGAAAAGTAATGTGAAAATCTCGAGTCCAGCAAGCTTTTTGAAAACACTCAAGAAGACTAAAATATAACAAAAATACGAATAACCGTAATTTTTAGAAAAACTCTAATAATAAGGAAATAGTTTTCAGATATAACAAAAAAAATATTCTTAAATGTGTTATTCTTAAGAATTTCATTCTTAAATGAGTTATCTGCCATCCGGGTTGTATTTTTTTATTTATTAATAGCTCTGTTTCCGGTTGGATCTAATAAAATTTATTAGTATGTGATCTTTATTCTATTAATCTTAAGCATATTTCACAGATTATTTCAAAAGAGCCTGGTATTCTTATGGTAGACGTAGTTAAGGAATTGGAAGCCCTGAGGCAGAATTTGCTTGATCTGTCCCTTCGAAATAATCTTCTCAATTACCGCCCTTCTCAGAAAAGGACCATCTCGATTACAGGTCGGAACCCGGAGGAAATTTACGAACTCTTTGTCCTCCAGGAAAAATCGATGAGGTTCAGAGCAACAGCTCAGTTAAGAAAAGGCAGGAAAAGTGAAAATGGGGAGAAATACGAGGCTTCTGAAAAGGAAAAACGGCTTTTGAAAACAATAGGAAATATTCTGGTATCCGAAGATAAAACCCATACTTCTCGCTCCGAAACTTTTCTGGAAACTCCTGATGACAGCGAAACCCTTGATAAAAAGCTTTTTTATGTCTTTAACCAGGCAAACTCCATATTTGAAGAACAGGGATATCCTGTTCTCTACCTTGCACTGGGCTTTCTGCAGTGGAGCGAAAGCCGCTCGGCCATAAAAAACCCGAAAGCTCCTCTACTTCTTATTCCCGTTGAACTCAAACGCATAAGTAAAGGCCGAATTTTCAGCATCCAGTGGACAGGAGACGAAATCTTCACTTCAATTACCCTACAGGCAAAAATGAAAGAATTCGGAATAACGATTCCTGAATTTGAAATGCCTGAGGAAGCTTCGGGGATTGAGGAATACTTCAGGGCTGTATCCAGAGAAATTCATGAAAATAGAGACTGGAAACTTCTGCCTGAGATCTGCCTTGACCTTTTTAACTTCAAGAAATTTGTCATGTATAAGGACCTTGACCCTGCAACCTGGCCTGAAGACATGTCTCCTGCTGACCACCCATTGATCCAGGAGGTCTTTAACCCTGAAGACCCAGAATGTGAGGTTTCCGGTTTTCTCGAAGAAGAGGTTGACCTTAAACTTCCGGCAAAGGACACTTATCAGATAATGGACGCCGATTCTTCCCAGATTGCAGTCATTGAAGATGTGAAAGCCGGAAGAAACCTTGTTGTTGAAGGGCCTCCCGGGACCGGCAAGTCCCAGACGATTGCAAATACGATTGCAGAACTTATAGCCCAGGGAAAAAGCGTACTTTTCGTGAGTGAAAAAATGGCTGCCCTTCAGGTTGTAAAAAGCAGGCTGGACTCTGCCGGCCTTGGAGAACTCTGCCTGGAGATCCACAGCAACCAGACCCGCAAAAAAGCCGTGCTCGAAGAGCTGGAAAAGACCCTGAACCGTGAAGCTCCTTCCCCCATACGCCCTGACAGAGATATAAACGAGCTCGAAAAGCTAAAACATGAACTCAACCAGTATGCTCTATCCCTTGGAGAACCTGCGGGAAAAATCTACCCAAGCCTCTATACCCTCTGTGGCATTCGAGAAAAAACAAGGGCTTATTTTGAATCAAAAGGCCTGAAAATGCCCTTATATAAGTTTCAAGAACCTGAAACCTGGGATCCTGAAGCCTGGGCCGATGCAGAAACTGTTATAGAAAAACTGAGTCAGGTACTTCCTTTTCTCGGGCCGGTCTGGAAAAATCCCTGGTACGGCTGCGATCCAGGGCTTGTACTGCCTTCGGATCTGGGAGAAATCGGAGCCTTTACAGAAGAATGCGCTGAGGCTTTTGAGACCCTTGAAACCGCCATAAAAACCCTTAATGACCTTTCTGCAACCTTAAAACCTGACACTCTCGAGGGAATTGCAACCGTAATCAATGCCGCAAAATTCCTTGGAAACTCAAAAACCATCCCTGAAAAAATGCTTCAGAATTTGGGATATGAATCCGAAGACTCAATAACAGAAGCCGAAACTCTGGTTTCAAAATTCAGAAAATACCTTGAGCTCAAAACTTTTACGGACAAAACTTTTCGCCCTGAGATTTTTAGCCTTGATACATCTGAATTCGAGGAGCTTTCCGGCAGTCTCCTCAAGTTTTTAAGCCCGAAATACAGGAGGCTCAAAAAAGAAATTTCAGCTTGCTATCTCTCACGAGTGCCTTTCCGAGACAGTAAAATCCTGCTTGACCTAACCGGCATTTCCGAATACAAAGCCCTCAGACTGGAACTGGAAAATTCGGGTGCAGAAGGGGAAAAATACTTTGGGGATTACTGGAAAGGCTTTGAAAGCGATCCTGAACAGCTTGAGGAATACAGCCAATGGATAATTCTCTTCCAGCAGTATCTGAAAGAAGGCACTTTCACAGACAGGAGTCTAAGGCTTATAGGACTTGGAATTGACAGCGAAGCAATCGAATCTGCGTCCAGCCATGTACTGGCCGCAACGCAGGAGTTTCTGGAGGCATTTAAGGGAGTTGGGATTCGTATAGGCGCAGATTTCGGGAAAATGTGCCCAGAAGGCCTGGAAGCCGCAAAGCTAAGTTCATTAAAAACCCTCGTAACTTGCTGGAAAAACGAGACTTCGTCCCTGGTGCTCTGGAGCCAGTATCTTGGTTACAGGCAGGTCTGTCTTGAAACAAAGGCAGCCCCGATAATGGAAGACCTTGAATCCGGAAAACTCGCAGTTTGTGATGCAATTCCTGCTTTTGAAGGCAACTACGCCGAAATCCTCCTGAATCGCACTTTCAGGAAAAGGCCTATACTTTCGACTTTTATTCGGGAACTCCACGAAGGTAAACTTGGCAAGTTCAGGAAACTTGACAAAAAGGTCCTTATGGAAAACCGAAAAAGAATTGTATGCTCGGCTTATAAGGAAACCCCAAAATTAGCTTCAGGAGCCTCAAGATCTTCAGAGGCGGGTATTCTGCTCAATGAGTTTAACAGGAAAAGAGGGCATATGCCTATCCGCACCCTTATGAAAAAGGCAGGCGGCCTGGTCCAAAAAATCAAGCCCTGTTTCCTGATGAGCCCGCTCTCCATTGCTCAGTACCTTGATCCCAGAAGCACACGTTTTGATGTGATTATCTTTGACGAAGCCAGCCAGGTCAAACCCGAAGATGCAGTTGGAGCTCTCCTGCGCGGAAAGCAGGTCGTAGTAATGGGGGATTCAAAACAACTTCCGCCGACTGACTTTTTTGATACTGTGCTCGATTCTCCGGAAAGCGAGCCTGATGACTGCATTACAGCCGTAGATATGGAAAGTATCCTGAATGTGTGCAAACGCAGTTTTCCGGTAAAGACCCTGCGCTGGCACTACAGGAGCAGGCACGAGTCCCTCATTGCAATTTCAAATCAGGAGTTTTACGATAACCGTCTCTATGTTTATCCCTCCCCCATGCAAAAAGACGAAAAACTTGGGCTGAAGTTTGTGCATCTTCCAGACTCAATTTATGAAAGGGGTAAAAGCGGAGCCAATCGGATAGAAGCAAGAGCCGTTGCAAGAGCTGTTTTCGAGCACTTCAGCAGGTACCCTGATAAAAGCCTGGGAGTCGGGACTTTCAATATAAAACAGCAGGAAGCTATCCAGGAAGAAATCGAGGCTCTACTTAAAACAAATCCCGGACTTGACCTTAACTCTGAAAATGGAAAAGGTGAGCATTTCTTTGTTAAAAATCTTGAGACCATCCAGGGCGATGAAAGGGACATTATACTGCTGAGCGTGGGTTTTGGCTTTGACAGCAACAGAAAGCTTTCCCTTAACTTTGGCCCGCTTAATCGCGAGGGAGGGGAAAGACGCCTGAATGTACTTATTACGCGGGCCAGGGAAAAATGCGTTGTTTTTGCAAATTTCACATCAAGGGACCTGAAGCTGGATGAAAACTCACCTTTCGGGCTTCGGGCCCTTAAAGTATTCCTTGAATTTGCAGAGAGCGGCAAGCTTCCCTTACCTGCATACCGCAGGGAAAAACTCGATCTGCCTTTTGAAGAAGCAGTTTACAATTTCCTGGCAGAAAACGGCTGCGAAATCCACAGGCAAATCGGTTGTGCAGGATACAGGCTTGACCTTGCAGTCCCTGACCCCGCCCATCCAGGGCGGTATGTGCTTGGGATCGAGTGTGATGGAAAAAGCTATTATTCCCTGCACGTTGCACGGGACCGCGACCGTCTGCGCCAGCAGGTGCTTGAAGGGCTGGGCTGGAGGATCTACCGGGTCTGGTCAACGGACTGGTACTTACATCCGAAAGATAGCAGGGAAAAACTGCTTGAAGCTGTGAATGGGGCTGTAAAACAGGCAAAAATACAGGCAATATCCGAAATCGGACCTGAGGTTTCGAGGGCTAATGAGCCGTCTGCCCGGCCTGGGCCTGTGAATCGAAGTCCTGCAGGAAAGTATTCCAGTTCTCCTGCAAATCCGGGTTTATCCCGGGTTCCGGTCTCGCCTGCAGTGAGTGTGGAGAGTGAAGGTGGGAATGAGGACGAACTTGAAAGTCGATCTTATAATAGAGCCTGCCTTTCGGAAACTTTTGAGGCAAAACTTCTTCTGGAGCCCTCATTTGGAGCTGAAGCTGAAAAGCCCTATTCAGACTCGTTTTTTAAACTGGAAGAAGGACTTACAGCCCCGCAAGATACAGATTTCTTGCCGGAAATAGATGTAAGAGCCAGGTCGATGGCTCTGGTAGCCGATGAAAACTCCCGTAAGAAGCCTGTAGGACGGTCAAAAAAATCAAAACTCCTTAAATTCAGTGTAGATCCCCACTCCAAGGGAAACAAAATCGATTTGATACCTGAGCCAGAGCCTGAGAAAGTGAGTTTTTACCAGGCTTACCCTGAGATTGACTTCAGCGCAAGCCCTGAAAAAAAGAAACGCAAGCGAATTAATGAGTTTGCATATATTTACGGCTCAGAAGGCTATTTCGAACCCGAGCCAGACTTAGAGGAAGAAAATTATGAAGCTGGAGATGACAGTTATGAATGGACATGGGACTCAGAAACTCAAGTTAAGCACGAAGACGAGCCTGTAATTGAGCATGATATAAAAAGAAGAACTGAAACCCGGTTAAGTGAGCCTGCTCTAAAACATACGTATAAGGCAGAAACCAGAAACCCAAAGGAACCCTTCTCTTCAGCCCCGGCTGAAAAAACAGGAACGTTTTTTGAGAAACCCGATACTGGAAGCTCCTTAAAATTCAGGACCGGTAATACCGGATCGAGAACTGCCGAAATCCGGGAAATTCCAGGAAAAAAACCTGAACTGGGTAATTCAAAAAAAGAGCCTGAAAATCTATCCGAAAAATCCAGTTCACTCGAAGATGTCGTACCCCTTTACCAGGTCTGCCTTTCCTCAGGCCTTCCGCAAACCGGCGATCTTTCGGAGGTTTCGGATAAGCAGCTTGAGGAGGCTATTCTAAGAATTGTAGCGTGTGAAGGGCCCATTCACGCGCAACTCCTGCAGCAGCGAATAAAATCGCATACAGGAATTTCCCGAATGCTCGGGAAAATCAAGCAGCGAATAAATGATGTTGCAGATCTTGCCGAAAGTTCCGGAGAAATCAAGGCCAAAGGTGAGTTCTACTGGCCAGTTTCAAAACCTGCATGTCTCCTGCGCAGGCGTGAGGGAGATGAATCCGCAAAAATCGAGTGGATCTGTGACGAGGAAATAAAAGAAGCTATCCGTTTTGTCCTGTACAACCAGTATTCGACTCCTCTTGAAGATCTTATTGTCCAGACTTCGAGAGTGCTCGGTATAAAAACCACACGCAAAAACGCAAAGGAACGAATCGAAAAGCTTGTAAAAGCAGGAATAGAGAATGAGGAATTAACTCTCACTCCAAATGAAATGATTTATTTTGTGAAATGAAAGAAGTATTTTGTTGAAGAAAAGAAGTATTTTGTTGAAGAAAAGAAGTATTTTGTTGAAGAAAAGAAGTATTTTGTTGAAGAAAAGAAGTATTTTGTTGAAGAAAAGAAATTTTCAGAAAATCATATTTTTTCCAAAAAGGTTATTTCTTTCTTTAAAATCTTGATTCCTGTTTATAATTTCTCATTTTTCACACACTACTTTTTAAAAGAGTGCTTTACCCTTCCAGGTACCTTTGCTTGAAACGCAGCCAACTATTGCCCTCGTCTAGAGTCCAGGTATCGTACACAGATGTCGCATTAAGGCCGCTATAGTGGTAGAGCGTATAATTACCGCAGTACAACACCCTATCCGGCTTATATGCAGTAACAAAGGCATCAGGCGTATTCGATTGTGAGTCATTATTACGAATAACGAAGTACTCAGTGGGTCTTTCGTTGTACCACCTTACACAAGAATTCCACTTATAAGGGATAAAGCCACTATCCGTAAAAATTACTGGACGGACAATCACCTTTTCGTTTGCAAGATATGTAGTTATGCCGGCATCCCAATAGTAAGCATATGCATAGGTAATATTGTTGGATTCCATGTAATCAACAAGTTCATTTACTCTGGCATTCGGTTGAGAATCTAAATTTGTGACAGAAGAAATGTTAGCAGTGGCAGATGATATTAAGAGAATGGCGATGAGGAAAATATACAACTGGTTTTTTGAATTTGTGAAGAAAGATAAAATCATGAAGACCGAAATGGCTGTGAATCCGAGGTATCTGTAAGTTCCTTCGCTTAAACTGGTGAAAGTAAGTCCGGTGAACATAAGCGCGGCTGATATCGCCATTATGACAGCGAAGCTTTTCATAATATGGTCGGTAGCATGCCCCAGATTCCAAATAGCAATGCAAAGAGCTGTTAAAAAAATCAGCGTAAATAATATGTCTATCGACGAAGGGGTCTGTCCTCCAGTTAGTACATGATATAAGCCTGTGTTCAAATACAGTGACAATTGACGGAAAATTTCTAAAGCGTTGGAGAATATGCTAGCCTGGTTCTGAACAGCGAACGGGTTAGGTACAAGGTAGTCAATAAACATGGATTTAATGACAGAGACAAGCCCAGCGAGAAGCGTCCATGATATAACCCACATATTTAGATTCCTGGATCTGCCCTGATTAACTAGAAAATAAGCAGCAAGAAATGGCAAAACGAACCATGCGACCACGATGGTATCAGATAGAACCACCAGCGCTATTAAAACTGTGATTAAACCAAGCTGTAATGTACTGGCCTTTTTTAGGTATAACACGAGAAGTAATAGGATGCCTGTAAAGAATAGAGTACCAGTGTGAGTCAAAGCTAGGGCGTAAACATTTTCGTAAGCTGTCATATTTACATTAGCTAGCATAGCAGCAAAAACAAGGGATGGAATAAGTCCTTTATTTGTGATTTTGTAAACAAGAACAGAGAATATTGCCAGAACACCAATAAAAATTATAAAAACCGTCAGCCGCAATACCATTGGGTCATAGTTGGTAATTCTCTGCAGCACCAGGTGAAAAGGTATCAATTCAGTAAAATAGTATGGATCCAGGGAAGGCAGATAAATGCCTGAGAACAAATAGTTATGATGTTTCCAGAACTCCATCGCTATAAGGCCAGCATTAGTATTGTCGCTATTCAGACGAAGATGTAGTGTCACAAGTAGCTTGCAGACTAATCCTTCGGTGATTAGCACGAGTAAAGCGATAACTGGCAGCTTCTTCATTAATAGATCTTCTCTGTCCACAATAACATCCCAATTTTTTAATTAGCCTGCATCTAAAACAATTGACTTCTTTGATTTTTATTTACTGATTGCTTTTTTATTATCCTTAGTTATTTATTGAATTTGTCGTTTTCATTAAAATCAATATCAGCAAACATGCCTTGCTTAGAATCAGTATCAACAAACATGCCTTGCTTAGAATCAGTATCAACAAACATGCCTTGCTTAGAATTAGTATCAACAAACATGCCTTGCTTAGAATCAGTATCAACAAACATGCCTTGCTTAGAATTAGTATCAACAAACATGCCTTGCTTAGAATCAATCTCAGCAAACATGCTTTGATTGGATGAATAATTACTATCGGTTTTTAGTTTCCATGTAATATGCCTGTTCACCAGGTAATTCCAGAAAAAAACAATTAATATTCCTATGAGGTTCGAAACAAGATAATAAATTCCAAAAAAGTCTGTTAAAATGTATAATATTCCTATATTAATTATAAGCCCTACAATTGAAACACACTGGAAAGAAAAGAACCGCTTAAGACGATTCTGTGTAAACGAATTTACTTCATCCTTTAGATCAAATGTCCAGTAATCATTCAGAAAAAAATTATTTAAAATAGCTATTTCGATTGCTAATACACTGGCTGTGATATAATAAAGACCCAGATATTCGGTAAATAAATACAGAAAACCTACGTTGACCAAAACTCCAGAAAATCCAACAAAGCCGAATTTTACCATTTTTTTCCATTCGTTCCAGATCTGGTTATTGCGGGAAGTCAGAGAATATTCAGCGAGACTTAAAATCTGTTTTGCATAATCGCTTATTATGCAGAAAGTAAGTTTACTCTCTCCATTCTGTCTGTCCGTAAATGTAAACGGGATCTCGACGATTGATTTCCATTGCCCTTTGCCAAGAACTTCCATAAGGATCTTATACCCTCGGGGATGAAGTTGAACTCCAGAAATCACTTCTTTTCTAAGAGCAAAAAATCCGCTTACAGGGTCTGTAATTTCAGGAAATAGTATCCTTCCCAGGCCTGTTGCCCCAAGAGAGAGAACCCGACGCTTAAGGGGCCACTGCTGAATTTTTCCCCCATGGATATATCGACTTCCTATGACAACATCGGCTCCTTTTCTGATTTCTCTATAAAAAAGGGGAATTAACACCGGGGGATGGGAAAAATCGGCGTCTATTACTATAAAAATATCCGAATTCGCCTGTTTGAAACCTTCTATTACGGATTGTGAGAGTCCATGGTCTTCATGCCTGACAATAATCTTCAGATTATTGTATTTCAATGTGAGATTCTGAACAATTTTGATAGTCTTATCCCGAGATTCGTCATCAACAACCAGAATCCCACCACGAATATTGTTTGCTGAAAGAGTTGAATTCACAGCCTCGATAATGTCAGCAATATTGGCCTCTTCGTTAAAAGTAGGTATAATTACTGTTATTTCATACTGAGCGTCCATTTTAACTCCAGATTGGATACTTTAAGGATTAAAATAATTATCAAGACCAAAATAATAAAACTTTTGTATGATTTTTCAAGAATTGCATATTATTTTATAACTGTCTATTTTCCATTGTTACTTGCATGTGAACTTACTGCTCCAGTTGTCACTCTAGCCATAAAACAGACTATGAGTAGAATTTCTGATACATTTTTTATTTTTTTATTGCAACAATAGTATTCTATAAAGATTTTTTGTCAGTCAGTGTGTATTATTGAAAACATATGCACAAGCCTCTTTTCACATTTATTTCAAATCAGACAAATGTACTTGCTTTTTCGGAATTGATCAACAACTCACGTACACGACAGACTTTTGTTGATCAGTTTAAGACTAAGTTTAGAACTATGCAGTTGAAAAAGAAAGTGCAGTTACCAGCGATTTTTGCTAGTTCAATTGCATAAACCATATTTTTGATTAACTTAGTCACCTATTTTGATTAACTTAGAGTTTATCCGAAAACTCAGCAATGAATGTTGAAAAAATCACAGGAGGTCTATATTTTTGGAGTAACCATTCAGGTTTTAGATATTGTGCAAGTTACACAGCATGTCATTTTTGGACAGGCTCTTAGTCCTTGGCTCTTAGTCCTTGATTCTGTGTCAACAATTCCTAAATTAGCTAAATAAAATATAATCATACTTGTATAATTGAAGCTTTATGGCGGTCTTCTTTTTTAACATACTTTAGTTGAGATTTAATCTCTAAAAAAAGTAATTATAATCCATTTGATACTTATTAAGGTTCATTAAGAACTTATAAGCTAAAAAGAAGTCATATATTGTTTGTATTTTTGTAATGAAGTCCGTTTCTTACTTTGAGGCAAGTAGCGTCAACAAACAAGGAAGTAATTTCATGCTCAATTGGCTTTGAAAGAATTTCTTCACCTTGTTTGATGACATCATCAAGGTTTCGACACGCCAACATTGGTCCATTTGCATTCGTCTCCGGAGCACGTACCTGACGAAGTCTAGTGCATTGAGTCCAAAGTATGTCAGGAATGAATTTTTTGAAAACAACTGAAAGCACAGAAAACACGGAAATCAGTATTAAAGGCGTGTTTCTTCCGTGCTTTCCGTGTTTTCCGTGGTTGTAATATCCAGATAGAATCACTCTGCGACCGGCTGTGTTTTCTGTGTTACAGAATTCCATGTGACTTGAAAATAATATTTGAGTCGTAAGCCACAATTATTTCCTTATTATGTACTTATTTAAGAATCGATGCACTAGCCTTGCCTTTTCCATAACGCTCACTACCGTGGCTTTTGACCAAAACGCACATGATATTCTTTGAATAACATGCGTAAACAATGAAAATGCTTGCAGATGGCAGCATTTTCATGCTAAACAGCTTATGGCAGTTTGAAATCACTTCCTGTAAAGCGAATTCGAGGAGCCTTCCCTCATCTTCTCTGCAGCATAGCTACCTTCATGAGACAAAACTGCCTCATGGGCGCGCTTTCGTGGCGCGCAGTCAGCATCCATTCGGATAGGATAAAATTAGAACCCTTATCCATTCCGTTACAGAATGGATTTCGCTTTTTACTGAATCCTCTGCCCTCAACGCCATCGTCATCCTCACGGGAATCATACTCGTAATGGGAGTATTTATAAACCAGCCCTTTTGGTTACAAGCATTAGTCTGCAACCGTTGCACTGGTTTATCAGACCTGATGGGAGGATGTGGACAAAGCACTCAAATTCAAACAGTTATTCAAACGTTTCGCAGTTTTCGAGTAAGTAGTGTTTTTCACTCAAGCTTTTTTTGAAAAGGCTTGCGGAAAGCAATTATTCAAAAGGCTGGAACTAACAACTGACTTCATACGTGGTTTCAAGGACTTCCTGGGCAATCTGGATAAGCCTGAACCATGTATTCAGGGCTGAACGCAGGGAAACCACATCTTCAGCTTTTACGCTGAGTACCAGCTTATTTGCATCTTCAAGAGACAGGCCTATTGCAGACCTTTGTGAAAAATTGTCATCGAGTTCGGGCAGGAGAGACCTATAAATCGTTTCTGCAGCTTCAGTTTCAAAAGTAAATTCTGCGAAAAGTTTCAAGGGATTACCTCTACTAATTTTTAAATTTTTTTGAAGTAAGTAAGGGAAAATCGGTTTCCAATTTCCTATGAGAATTGTCTTAAGATTCTTATCATAAAAATCCTTATCATAAAATTTCTTATCATAAAAATCCTTATCATAAAATTTCTTATCATAAAATTTCTTATCATAAGATTCTTATCATAAAAAATTAATTTATAAAAATCGGCTTTAAATATAAGGGTTTGGAAAAAGTTTGGAGGTCAGTACTTTTTAAAACCTTTGAGATTAAGCTTAAAAAGGGACTTTCCACTGCCCATAAAATCAATATCTTTTTCCCCAATCGCTATTAAGATGGAACTGGGAAGAAGTTGATCGATTTTATCGCTCTCAACCCTTTGAAAATGGAAAAAAGCCTCAAATGCGTCCGCAATCTCTCCCTGGCCTGTAAGCAGAGGCTCGATATCGGGAAACCAGTAGGAATCAAGTTCCTTGGAGTACCAGTCCGTAAACCTGAGTGAAAAAAGGAGCTTTCCGACTTCATCGTAAAAGCTGAGTTCCCCGGGATTTCCATGGTACTCTCCTACAACTATGAGAGGGCCGCCCTCCGCAAACTCCAGAAGCTCCTGCATGCCCATTTTTCCGCGCGTTATACATCTGCCAGCCATAAACCGCGAAAGCAACTTACAAAGTGCCCTGGTTCTTGCAGAAGGTTTTCGAGAAGAAGTAACCAGCATACTTCCCCTGATAAGTTAGAAGTATATATTACTTTCTCTCCATGGTTCTGGAAAGCGTGTAGGCCGAAATCAAAGAATCAAATCTGGATTTTTTTCTTAAAAAATATTTTCTGTATGATTCTGCATCGGTGAATTCTGGCTTGAAGAATAGATTTCCTGTACGCCTTGTAGAATTTTGGCTCTTCGTTATTCCCTATGGATAAGATGATTTTCAATTCAAGAACGGATTAGTTTTTATGAGAATATTATGAGGATAGCCACACAAAACAACGAAGAACTCTATTAAATAATTCTGAACTTTTTACTTATTCTGATTTCATGATAGCCGCAGTTTCTGCATTTAAAATACCTGATTTTCTTTTTGAAAATGTAATTTAATACATCCATGTTTCTATATTCTTCTAGTGCATGTTCTTCCCCGCATTCCTCGCAGGTGTCTTCTTTTAAATTATCTTGCCTCTTCTCGTGATGGTGGTCTATGTATTGAGGTTCGACTTTTATGTCTTCACGCCCACAATTTATGCAGTGCCAGTATTGTGTAAGGGTTTTTGTATAGGCATCGATTTTGCTTTCTTCTTTTACGAGTGGAACCTGAAATTCCTCAAAAACTAAATGCTTCCTGCATTTCTCGCAGTATGAATCCATACAATAGTTCGTTATTGCCTTGTAATAACCAAACATATAAAGGAAAACGATTTCTGACACAATTGTTAGGAATCTTCCGGCTGATAACAGAAAGCTTTCGGATTTTGTAGATGGCTGAACAGGGAAAAACATCAAAAACAGGAATAACAGTATTGAAATAAGAAGGAGTTTTGAGAATAACCTGGCTCTTTTTTGAATTCCTTCTACTCCAAGCTTATTTGCCAGATTAAAAGCTTCTTCGCTGCTCTCAGGGCTATATCTTGGATTCAATTTCTGGGTCATTTCCACGGTGTCATTCTCAGGGTCTATTTTGTATAGGACGCCTTCATAAAAAGCCTGATATGAGCCTGATGGAAACCTTATCCGTTTGTCTTTTGTCAATAGATCAGCAGCTTGTTTCTGTCTAGGTTAGCTATTATTCGTAAGTAATTTTATATCACAAGGCATAATAAATGTTTTTCCAGCAGAGCTGTGGCGCTGCAGCCCGAGCTCCGTCTGGGAAGGAGGAGGCACTATTTGCCGTCCGAATTCCATCCAGGAGAAGCAAAGTTTTAACTACGCTACGCTTTGCTCAGGAGGGCTGAGTTACAGTTAAAATACTGAGCTACATTCAAGAAGGGCTGACTTATTATAAAGTAGTATTACTTTTACTCAACCGGACCGGTTTTAAAGATCTTGCAATCAGGTTATCAGATGTGAACGTTTTTGAAATCCACTCAAAACAGGCTTTATATTCCGAGTTTTTCTCAGACTCATAGGAAACTGGAGTCCTTCTAGGATTTACTTCGCAACCACAACATCACAATATTCTTTTCGTTCCTTTCTGCTTTACTAAAAAGGGCTTAGAAAACCCATTTTGTAGTTAACTTAGGACTCTAGCAACAAAAACTTACAATTGTCATGAGGTACTTCCGGGAGAAACAAGTAGACTTAAATTATATATATCATGAGGTAGACTAGGATGTGGGCATCTGGAAAGGTCAGATAAGACCTTTTAACTTTTTTAATAACCCCCAACACCCCCCACTCCCCAATATCCAGATGCCCAATTTCCATATAATCAGTTTTCTTGAGACTTTTTATTATTTTCTGGCCATTAGATTTTCTCTCTAAATCGTGCAAAACAATAAAATTTTAATTATATTGAGATAATTTTTTATTTATGGGAAAAGGAAAAATCGTATGGCAAAAGGAAAAATCGTATGGCAAAAGGAAACATCGCAATAGATAAGTCAATGGTAAAAACGTTTGTTGACAGGAAAATAATAATTCCTTTGTCAAGGGTTTTGGTTGGAAATCAATAATACTCTATGTTCTCCATATTATATCCTATTCTCCATATCATATCCTATTCTCCATATCATATCCTATTCTCCATATCATATCCTATTCTCCATATCATATCCTAATCATTGTGATGACTGTGGCAGTAAATTAAATGTAAACTCTCACTGCACTCGTTTTATTTTGTCAAGTCACGGCACTATAGTTCGCAATGTTACCTCTTGACTTTGACAGTAAATAAAAATAAGTGCTCTTTATCTTGTGTTACTCGATACAATGCACATCACAAAACAGAGAGCCTTCCCACAATTCCTAACAAGAGTATATATCTTCGGTCAAGGCCGGTGAAGTATCCACAAGGCTTTTGCATCAGTGAAATCTCCAGACAAACAGGTTTTGACAGGAAAACCGGGAGGAAATATCTTCGGCTGAAAACCCTGCCTGCACCCCAGAAAGGTCCTGGAAGAAAGAGCAAGCTTGACCCTCACAAATCCTATATTATTGATAAACTCAAAGAAAGTCATTATAAAGCTCCTTTATAGGGAAATCAGAGAAACGTGTTTTGATGGAAGAAAAACTATCGTCAAGGACTTCATAAAAAAATAGACAAAAAAAAGGGAGTAACTGCAGTAATTCGCTACGACAAAAACAGGTGTATAGGGTCAGGTAACTGTGGCCTCTTTACATGAAATCGATACCCTGTTCCATCCGAGAACTTATTGAACATTTTACACATGTCGAGATATTGCTGCAATTTGTCATGATTCCTCACTTAACCAAAGACGTATGGAAGAGGATATGCTTTTTATATAGTTATTATTTAATTTTTAATAAAACATTTAATAATAATGTGTAAAACTATGATATTTACAATAAAAAAGTTTCAAAAAATATTCAAATTATGTCCAGCGCAGGTGGGGCACAAAAACCGATATATTAGAGAAAGAACAATATTATATACGCAAAAAACTGGATTTGAATTAATATAATATTGTTTATGGATATCAATTTTTTCGTGTCCATCCCCCTCACAACGAATAAATTTAAAAATCTATATATAGATCTATAACTTACATAGTTTACTACATCAGTAAAGGTGGTAATTAATGGTATCCATCCGAGCTAAAATTAAATCCAGGTTAGAGAAATTTCTAGAAGTTGATTCCAGTGGATATCGAAGGGCAATCCTGTGCATTTTTATCAAGGTAAAAAAAGCAACTATTGACGAGCTGCATGAAATGCTTACAAGTAAGTATAATGTATCTCGAAATACGGTTGCATCCATGGTAGGATATATCCATTCGAAGCTTGGAATTCTAAGAGCGCATAAAGAATCCTATAAAACCCCTATGGTTTACCTTTTGAGAGAAGAATATGTAGATCTGCTGATGAAGATTGTAACTTCACCTAAAGAATCTGCTGAATTCACGGCTTGATAATTACTATTACACCCTAAAATGTCTGATGGACGATGTCACTCGTTAAAAACGCACCCAGAACAGCAACTACTATTGTCGTAAGATCGGATTCCAATTCTCGAATAAGCCATTCAAGGGACCCATATTACACCCTTATGCGACGCATTTTTCAAGAAGATGCCACTGCAGTAAGAGGTCAAAAGTTCCTAACTCTAGTAGAAGAGCGTCAGGCTGCTGGAAGTGCTATCCGGACTGATGAATGGAAAAACCTTCTAGAAGAACTTCAGATAGGGCGTGCCTCATTTTATGCGATGCGTAACAAGTTGCTTGGAGCCGGGTTGATTTCGATAAAAGATAAGGAGTACAGGCTTTCAGGTCAGTTCTCAAAGGATCTTTTAGATATGGCTCGCTGGTGGTGGACCGCAGTTCTCAACCAGTCTGAAGAGAGCCTTTAAAGGAATAATTCCTCTTTTTCATTTGACTTTAAAACATCTCATTTTAACATCTCATTTTAACACTTCATCTCAACATTTCATCTTAACACTTCATCTCAACATTTCATCTTAACACTTCATCTCAACATTTCATCTTAACACTTCATCTCAACATTTCATCTTAACATTTCATCTCAACATTTCATCTCAACATTTCATCTCAACATTTCATCTCAACATTTCATCTCAACATTTCATCTCAACATTTCATCTCAACATTTCATTTTAACATTTCCAAGCACTTCAGCCGAAAGGTATTTATATAAAATCTTCCTTTAGAAGATACGCTTCAGGGCGAAAGAAATGCGTCCCACAGCGAAAAATCATCGAAGCCCGGTAGTGTAGTGGTCAATCATGCGGGACTCTGGATCCTGCAACCTCGGTTCGAATCCGTGCCGGGCTATACTCACTAAATAAATAAACCTACTTTTCTGCCATGATGTAAAAAATTTTTCTAAATTTAGTATCTATCTATTTTTATAACAAACGAACAATTAGGAAGACAATCTTTCTTTGTCTTTGAATAATGATTCCTGGGTATCCTCTTCAAATTTAATGGAGAATTCCAACCTTTGTAGAATTTTCTTCAAAACGAACATGATATTCTTTGAATAATATGCACAAAAAAATGAAAATGCCTGCAGATGGCACATTTTCATGCCAAACAAAAGGAAAGTTGCCTCAAAATAGAGTTTTTCCTTGGGGTTCTGTGTTCTTCCCAAAAGCTCTTTAGTTAAAAGCCCCTCTTTTTATTATAATTTTGAAAATGCAGGAAAAGCATGACTGAAGAACGCCCAATTATCGAGCTTAAAAACCTGACAAAAATATATAAAAACGGAATGGAATTTCGCGCCCTCGACAATGCAAACCTGAAAATTAAGAAAGGGGAATTCGTGGCAATTGTCGGACCCTCGGGTTCGGGAAAAAGCACACTTATGCACATGATAGGCCTGCTGGACACCCCAAGTTCTGGGACGCTCTTAATCGATGGTAAAGACGTAACAAATATGTCGGATAAGGAACGTTCTGAGATGCGAAACAGAATGCTTGGTTTTGTCTTCCAGTACCATCACCTGCTCCCGGATTTTACGGCTCTGGAAAATGTAATAATGCCGCTCTTGATTGCGGGAAAAAGCAGGAAAGAAGCACAGGAAATTGCTGAAAACCTCCTTAAAGAGGTAGGACTTGAAGACCGGATGGATCACAAGCCCGGTGAACTTTCAGGAGGGCAGAACCAGAGAGTTGCAGTAGCAAGGGCACTTAGCTGTTCTCCTGCAATCGTGCTTGGTGACGAGCCCACAGGCAACCTTGATACAAAAACGGGCGATCTGATCTATGACCTGCTCAGACGACTGAACAGGGAGTATAATCAGACTTTTATTGTGGTTACTCACAATGAGAACCTGGCATCAAAAGCTGACAGGGTTATCAGGCTTGTGGACGGAAAAATCACAGATCAGTGAGGATAAAAAGATGGAATATGCAACAGGAAGAATAGGTAGAGTATTTACCGTAAGGATCGATTCTGGAGACGACCTGATTCTGGAACTGATTAAACTTGCTGAACTGGAGCGCATCGAATCTGCTGTTTTTGTGTTGATAGGCGCATTAAAAGAAGCAAAACTTGTCACAGGCCCTAAAGAAAGTATAATCCCTCCAGAACCTGTATGGTCAGGCTTTGACGATGCACATGAGATTATGGGAATTGGAGATATTTTTTTAATGGAAGGAAAGCCTAAGATCCATCTGCATGCAGGTGCAGGCAGGGGAGACAATGTAAAACTTGGGTGCTTGAGAGGAGAAAGCGAAGTTTTTATGGTAGTTGAGGCTTTTGTCTTCGAACTAGAGGGATTTTCTGCCAGAAGAATTACAGATCAGGAACAGGGTTTTGCCCCAGTAGCTTTTGAGCAAGTTTTAGATATGAAATGACGTTCTGGTAGAACAAGAGTTAATAAAGACTCAAAAGTTTGAGTAGGAAGGTAAGAAGTAAGAATATAGTCCTGCAAAATTGTCTGGCAGTCTTCTTCAAATTCAATTTTGCAATGTATTCTCCAGTTCACGAAGCCTTTTGAGTGCAATTATTTTTTCTTTATTATCTTTTAAAAACTCTTCTTCAAGGACCGTTACAATTTGTGAAAAGGGCAAAGTTAACTGGTAGTACTTCACAGGTCTGCCTTTTCCTTTATTCTTTTTTTCAGACCTTTCTTCCACCCAGCCTCTATCCCGCAGGGGGCGCATGGCTACACTTACTTCCGGTTGTCTAAGCCCTGATACAAGTTCAATATGAAGAGACCTGAGTTCACTGCAATCTTTTAGACACACGATTGCGGTGGCCTCTGTCCTCGGGAGTCCCAGGCTCTGGAGCATGTCAATGATTGAATACTCTTTTTCGGTTAAATTAACTGGAGAATCGTCGGTCATCGAATGTGAATAATACTTTCAGGTTTATATATTTTATGTAGATAAAATTGTTTTTTTAAATAAATTGAGTATTGTTAAGGAGTTAATTTGCTATCAAACCGTGTTAATACCTTTTTTTGGAAAGTTTTAGTATAAATACTAATATTAGCAAATCTCTGGAAAAAAAACGGTTTTGTAAAAACTGGCTTTGTAATCCTGACCAAAACCTTTAAAGCTAGTGTCTGCAGGAAAATGGACATTCCTTGATACTCAGGAAGCCTGAGTTAAGGGTGACAAAATAAGAAAATCTCTTGAAAATGCTCCAAGGATAATATTCCGGAACTAACACAGCTAAGGATGCAGATACCCGAGGCAAAAGTATTTCTGAATTCGGAAATTCAACATATAGCCTTCATTTGTTAATAGGGTTTCCTATGGGACAATAGCGTAAAACTTAATTAAAATTATTTCCGTTAACCGGATAAAGAATTAAATACAATTCGGACATCTAACGGTTAGGTTAAGATTAAGCTTCGAATTAAGATTAAGCTTTAAATTAAGGTTAAGCTTCGAATTAAGATTAAGCTTTGAATTAAGATTAAGTTTCGAATTAAGATTAAGCTTCAAAATTAAGGATAAGCTTTGAATTAAGATTAAGCTTCAAAATTAAGACAAGCTTCAAAATTAAAGATAAGCATTGAATTAAGACTAAGCTTTGAATTAAGACTAAGCTTTGAATTAAGACTAAGCTTTGAATTAAGACTAGCTTTGAATTAAGGATAAGCTTTGAATTAGTTAAGCTTCAAAATTAAGACTAGTTTCATGGAAATTTAATTATTGAGCAAATCTTTGATAGCTTTTCATCAACAGATAGCGATTCAGAGCTAACATGTGACCAAGAACTGAATTTTCAAGATACTAGCTTTGAATTAAGGATAAGCTTTGAATTAGTTAAGCTTCAAAATTAAGGATAAGCTTTGAATTAAGGTTAAGCTTCAAATAACAGAATATATCTATAGATAGATCAGAGATTAAAAAGGGTGAAATAATGTCGTATATCGGTCTACAGCAGGATTCTGGAGAATATAAAATCCAAAAGATACATGCTCGGGAGATCCTGGATTCAAGGGGAAATCCCACTGTTGAAGTTGATGTGTTTACGCCAAAAGGATTTGGCAGAGCCGGTGTTCCTTCAGGGGCTTCTACTGGTACGAACGAGGCCCTTGAACTGCGGGATGCAGACCCTAATAGATATGGAGGAAAAGGAGTTCTCACTGCAGTAAAGAATGTGAACACCATCATCCAGAAGGAATTGCTGGGGCTTGATGTGCGAAACCAGCGAGAAATCGATGAGTTAATGATCGAGCTCGATGAGACCGATAACAAATCAAACCTTGGGGCGAATACAATTCTTGGGGTATCCATGGCTGTTGCAAGAGCTGCTGCAGATTCCCTCAATGTTCCTCTCTACCGCTATTTGGGCGGCTCAAATGCATTTACTCTTCCGGTGCCCACAATGAATGTCCTTAACGGAGGCAAGCATGCAGGCAATGATCTTGCAATCCAGGAGTTCATGATTCAGCCCAAAGGCGCAGAAACCTTTTATGAAGCTCTCCAGATAGGAGCCGAAATCTATCATGTTCTTGGAAAATTGCTGGAAAAGAAATATGGTCGGTCTTCTACTAATGTGGGCTATGAAGGAGGATATGCTCCCAAGATGAGTGAATCAACCGAAGCCCTTGACGCCCTTACCCAGGCTATTGAGGAAGCAGGCTACACTGACACCGAGGTTACAATTGGGCTTGATGCTGCAGCCTCCGAGTTTTACGAAGATGAGGCCTATGCAATCGACGGCAAGAAACTCTCTGCTCCCGAACTGATGGACTACTACGTCGAACTTGTGAACTCCTATCCTATCCTTTCCATTGAAGACCCCTTCTATGAGGAAGCCTTTGAGGACTTCGAAGCCCTGACCAATGAGCTCTGGGACACAATTATTGTTGGTGATGACCTCTTTGTCACAAACATTGAGAGGCTTTCAAAAGGTGTTGACATGGGAGCAGCAAATGCACTTCTCTTAAAGGTCAACCAGATTGGGACTATTTCCGAAGCTTTTGATGCCGCAAATATGGCTTCCAGAAACGGCTATACCGTAATAGTAAGCCACCGCTCTGCAGAAACCGAAGACACAACAATTGCGGACATCTCGGTAGCTATCGGAGCAGAAATGATCAAGACAGGAGCCCCGGCCCGTGGAGAAAGGACTGCTAAATATAACCAGCTTCTCAGGATCGAGGAAGACCTGGGTGAAGTTGCACATTACGTGCAGCTCTAACCCTTTTAATTTTTCATATTAAATAGTTTTAGCTTTCTTTTTTCTTTTTAAAAATTCATTTCATAAATCACACTTGTCCCTTACAACCATAACCGGAACCTTTGAGTGACGGACCAGATTTTCTGCGACACTGCCAAGAAGCAGCCTGTTCAGTCCTGTCTTTCCAAGTGTGCCCATAACAACAATATCCATTTCTTCCTCTTCGGCGTACTGGATAAGCTCTTCTGAAGGATTGCCGTCAAGAAGGACGGGCTCCACATTGACTCCTTTCTTCTCTCCCAAGCTTTTTACAGAATTTACAGCTTGTTGCCCCTGTTTTTCCCATGCCTCATGTACCGATTCCCAGTAAGGGTCAACACTCGTAGGAAAGGTATCCCCATTGATAGGAGCCAGGTAGGCCGTTGACACTACATAGACTGCATAAACCTTTCCTCCACTCAACCGAGCAAGCTCAATTCCTTTTTCAGCAACCAGCCAGGAGCAGGGCGAGCCGTCGGTTGCAACCATTATTTTCTTAAAATTAATAGCTTCCATATAGAACCGTATTAAAATACGTGGATTTCCTAAATTAGATTTTTGGAATGCTGCAGGAAAAAGCTGTAAAACCTGAAAAGCTGGGTGTCTCTTTCAAGCCTGCAAGCTTCTTGAACTCTTAGATTACCAGAGCCAATTTGAAATCTTCAAGAGGACTTTAAACTGGAAAGCAGGCCTGACCCAACATAGAAACAGCAAAAAAAGAAATGCTGGCTCTTCGCGATTTTTCATAGATAATTTAATATAAATTTATCCCAATATTATAATAATAGGGGTATATAAAGTGTCAGAATATTGGGAGAATGAACAATTAGCAGAAATGGAAAAAAAATCTTTTTCGAATAAGGGCTTTAACTTGAATAACATTTCCTTATTGTGCTCCATATGGTCCACATGGAAAGCAACCTCACTTATAATTTTTCTCTTAGGGTACAACCCCTACTTTTTTCTAGTGACCTAATATCCGTGTACGCAAAAAACCATCTCTGATCAATTTATGTCTGTTCCGATTTACTTTCAGAAAGATCAGGAGAAGGCAAGTCAATCGAAGCTCTAAAAACCGATATTTTTGAAGGGCGTATTTTTAGTCCTTAAACGAGTTCAGATTGTCTCACAGGAAGAACAAGTATAAGCCAATTTTCAGCCAGAGCAGCCCTGTTTTATCCTAAAATTGTTTCGCTGTTTTAATTTCTTTTATTTCAGTTATATATCGTGTACAAATGACTCACCATTTTATTCGACTTAGAATTTGGTTCATTTTACATGATCATTCTATAGTATCAAAACGAAATTGTGTTTTATTCCAAAATTGTTTCTGGATAGCCTTATATAATAAAATTGAAATATCTTTACTTTTGGAATTTTAAAATTATTTAAAGAAAAGTCAACGTTTTCTGATAAACATTCCGAAACTTAAAGAACCAAAAACAGAAGGGATATTACAACAGGTATGAAAAAATATGGAAACAACATTCGATCCAGAGAATATAACTGGGCTTTCAGACGAAGAGGCTGCTGCGATACTTAAGAACGAAGGCTATAACGAGCTGCCGTCCCAGAAGAAACAGAGCCCTTTTTCTATCTTTCTAAATGTTCTTAAAGAACCGATGTTGCTTCTCCTTTTAATTGCAGGTACGATTTATCTATTCCTTGGGGAAGTTAGAGATGCTCTTATACTGCTAGTTTTCGTTTTTGTGGTCGTGGGTATAACATTTAACCAGGAAATAAAGACCGAAAGAGCATTGGAGGCTTTAAAAAATCTTTCAAGCCCAAGAGCTCTTGTGATAAGAAACGGGGAACAGAAAAGAATTCCAGGGAGAGAAGTCGTTAAAGGAGACATTATAATTTTAAGAGAAGGAGATCGTATACCGGCAGATGGAGTTGTGCTTTCCAGTACAAATCTTCTGGTGGACGAATCCTTACTCACAGGCGAGTCACTGGCTGTTAGAAAATGCGAATTTGCTGGCTTAACTCACTCCTTAAAACCTGAGCAGCCAGGAGGAGACGATCTTCCATTTGTATATTCAGGAACACTGGTAATTCAGGGTCATGGAGTATCACAGGTAAGAGAAACCGGAATACATACTGAAATGGGAAAAATCGGAAAAGCTCTGGGGACGATAGCCGAAGAAGACTCTCTACTCAAAAAAGAAACCGCCCAAATTATAAAGACTTTTGCGGTTTTTGGAGGGATACTCTGCGCAGTTGTAGTTGTCGTCTACGGCTTGACCAGAGGAGATTGGCTTCACGGCTTGCTTGCAGGACTGAGTTTGAGCATGGCCCTTCTTCCCGAAGAGTTTTCAGTAGTTTTACTGATATTCCTGAGTATGGGAGCCTGGAGACTGTCAAAAAGAAATGTGTTAGTACGACGGATGCCTGCAATTGAGACTCTTGGGGCTTCAACCGTACTTTGCGTGGATAAGACAGGGACTTTAACCTTAAATCGGATGATTCTGAACTCCTTATTTTCGAAGGGTGAGTATTGTGAACTCGAGAAAAATAAATGCCTGCTTGAGAAGTTCCATGAATTGCTTGAGTTTGGATACCTGGCAAGCCAGCGAGATCCTTTTGATCCTCTTGAGAAAGAGATAAAAAGAAACACTGAAAAATTCCTTATTAATACCGAACATATCCACGAAGAGTGGAAAACTGTCAGGGAGTACCCTCTCTCAAAAAACCTGCTTGCGCTTTCAAACGTATGGAAATCCCCAGACTCCGGACAATACGTTATTGCTACAAAAGGTGCACCAGAAGCAATTTTTGACCTCTGCCATCTGAGTGAATCCGAAAAAGAAGAGTTATCAGCTCATGTTCAGGAGATGGCAAACAGGGGTTTGAGGCTTCTTGGTGTAGCTAAAGCCAGTTTTCAGGATGACTCTTTGCCTGAAAAACAGCACGATTTTGAGTTCGAGTTTATAGGACTGCTTGGGTTTGTCGATCCTGTCCGGCAATCCGTTGCCCAATCAATAAAGGAGTGTTATAAAGCCGGAATAAGAGTCATTATGATTACCGGAGACTATCCAGGTACAGCTCAGCATATTGCCAGGCAGATAGGTCTCGAAAACCCAGATAAATATATTACTGGCCCTGAACTGGCAAATATGGATCAACAGGAGCTTGCAGAGAAGATAAAAGTAACAAACATCTTCGCCAGGGTTGTGCCAGAACAAAAACTGACAATTGTAAATGCTTTAAAACAAAACGGTGAAGTTGTTGCAATGACAGGAGATGGGGTTAACGATGCTCCTGCCCTGAAATCTGCCCATATTGGAATTGCGATGGGAGAAAGAGGCACGGATGTAGCTCGTGAGTCTGCATCAATCGTCCTTCTGAACGACGATTTCTTTTCCATAGTTGCAGCTGTCAGGCTTGGAAGGCGTATTTTCGATAATCTCAAGAAGGCAATAGGTTACATATTTTCAGTCCACATGCCCATTGCAGGACTAGCCCTGTTTCCGATATTATTTAATTTGCCCCTTGTCCTTTTGCCTGCACACATAGCATTTCTTGAACTGATAATTGACCCTGCCTGTTCAACAGTCTTTGAGGCTGAACCTGAAGAGAAAAATATAATGAACAGATCGCCTCGAAACTTGCAGGAAAGACTGTTCGGAAGAAAAAACCTGGTTCTCAGTCTGGTACAGGGAATAAGCATGCTTGCAGGAGTGATTGCTGTTTTCCTGTATGCCCTATATATGGGCAAGGGCGAAGTGGACGCACGCACACTCACCTTTGCGACGCTCGTAATTGCAAACCTTACTTTAATCGTGGCAAACCTTTCCTGGTCGCAGAGCCTTATCAAAACGTTGTCTTCCGAGAACAAAGCCTTGAGATACGTGCTAGCAGGAGCGCTTTCAGGTTTACTTCTGGTTTTGTATGTGCCGGCTTTAAGAAGTATGTTCCGTTTCTCACTGCTGCACGGTGATGACTTGCTGATCGTATTTGTTGTAGGGATACTAAGTATTGTGTGGCTCAGATTACTCAAAAGCCAAATAAACAATAATATCTGAAAGCAAAAGAAGCAATAATATCTGACAGCAAAAGAAGCAATAATATCTGACAAACCAAATAAACAATAATATCTGACAGCAAAAGAAAAAATAATATCTGACAAACCAAATAAGCAATAATATCTGACAAGCAAAATAAAAAATAATATCTGACAGACTCCCAAAAGTAAATTTAACGTTTGGAGAGCTAAATGGAAAAACTGTTTCTAGAAAAGTGGCTCTGAACTCTTGTGAGGTATGTCTTTGAAGATGGGAACTTTGATAAAAATCATTGTGACCCTTTTACTGCTCGCAGCAGGTGTATATCTCGTCCGCAGTTACTGGATAGAGATCATACCTGTTCTGGAAGAAATATTGGGAACACTCAGAGAAACAAAGCTACGTTATGTTTTTCTAGCGATCTCGGTATACTTGCTGAGTGTATACTTATTTTCAGTTCGCTGGCAGCAGGTTCTCTACTGTATTGGTTACAATCTAAAAGTCACAAGTCTTGTTCCTATTTATTTCGGAGCAGTATTCGTAAATAACGTTACTCCTGGAGGGAACATGGCAACGGGAGAATCCTTCAGAATTCTTTGGGCCAACAAACTTTTTGGGATAAGCTATGTCAACGCTTTTAAAACAGTTTTCTTTGAAAGATTGGTTGAAGTAATTCCTGTTTTTCTCTTATCAATTTATATTCTATATGCATTCCCTTCTTTAGAGATTAGACTCCTGCCCTCAATTGACAATTTAACGTTAAAATCAATTCATCTGTTTTTCTTAGTCTTTTTGGCAGCAGGAATAGCAATGTGGTTCTTTCGAGCAAAATTAGCTTCTCTCTTTCGGAATATACAGAAAAATTGGAACCAATTTAAACAAGCTTTTATTCCTGTTCTCCTTCTATCCTGTGGGGTCTGGACCCTTGACGTAATACGCCTCAAACTGGTTGCTTTAGCCCTGAATGTTGAACTCTCTTTAAGCTTGATTGTAACAATTTCAGTCTTGACTTTCATTCTAGGAGCCCTACCATTGACCCCAGGAGGCCTCGGAATAATTGAAGGGGGCCTGATCTCTTTACTTCTGTACTTTGGCTTGTCCCTCGCATCTGCAAGCAGTTTCGTTTTTTTAGAGCGTTTTATTTCTTATGGGCTCAGTAGCGTAATCGGATTTATTTACTTATCCTATTATGGAGGATTTAAGATCTGGAAAAAATCAAAAGAAGAAAAAGAAGAAAAAGAAGAAAAACTACGTTGATTGCAAACGATGTTTTCCAGTGGTTTGCAAAATTAAGTGCTCTACATTGGTTATCGGTTAAGGAATTTTCTTGCCTGAAAGCTATCGATTTTGCATTAGAAACCGGCCTTAAATTTTGGCATATTTATTTACATGAAATCAATACCATGTTCCATCTCACAATCTATTACAACATTTGACAAACGTTATGGAACTGAAGACAATTTGTCACTATTTATCACTTAACCGAAGGCGCATGAAGTGCTCTATGCATGTCTCTTTTAAATTCATGTCTCTTTTAAACATAAATTTGAGGAAACGGCTACCTTGATGGGATAGTCGTGAGCATAAATCGTCCCCTGGGGCTGGTATGGAAAGGTATTAATTGGAGAAGTATGAGTAGTAATATGTGGGTAGTATAATTATTACTGAGCCCCTGATAAAACCGTGAGGTGACAATGATGTGTAGTGTTGGAGACTCGTTTGATCTGGATATGGAAGGAAATTTGCCGGTTAAAGACTATGTATGTAAAGACTGTGGGAACAGATTCAAAGGCATTGGTAAAAATGTGACATGCCCTTCCTGCCAGTCTAAAAATGTAGCAGAATCCTGATAATTGACTGAATTTTTAAAATACTTATTTTAACATGAAAGAATCGAACTCTTCTAAAGACATTTCACTGAAGGACAGTGAAATGATCCTCCTGCGCGGCACAGCAGGAACAGTGGCTATTGTGAAAGCGGGTCCGCGTGGGCAGTTCTTTCTGGAAACCGAGAACGAAGAAATTGTACTCGGACTTGAACCTCATGACCTGATTGTTGCTTCTGCGCTATCTGTGGATGAGAAAACTGAAAAAGGGCTTAAATGCGTTCTTTTTATGATCCGGGAAATCAGGTCGCCCTTGATTGTTCTTCCAAAGAACCACCCTGCATCTCCAAGGCTTCCAATTGTAGTGTCGGCCGGGCAAAAAACTGTCCTGAGCTGCAATATCACTCCTGGCACGCACCCGAATCAGGACGTACTTTGCGGTTCAAATGAGTTTGACAGTCTTGAGGTAACGGGAACACTTGAAGGCGTACATATTGAAAATATTCCAGAGTGTGAGATATTAAAAGTTAACTTTGATATCTGACCCGAATATTTCTATAGATACAAAAAATAGGGTTTTTGAGGCTCTCCGCTTCATATAACCGTTTTGTTTGGCATCATATAGTGATTTTTGAGCTAGTAACCTTGATCTGTAGTGAGTTTAATTAACTCTTTCCACGCATTTTTTAGTATAGCTGGCAGTTTATCTTACAAGCCCCAATGGTGTTTATTTTTCGAGTAAATAATGTAATTGAGAGTTCTATGGTAACTCACATTTCTATTTTTGATACTTTTGTATAATTTCAAATCACAAAAGTATAATTATGGCAGTAATCCATTAGCAAAATGGCCAATATCAAGTGATTATTATTCCATTTTGGCAGGGGGCCGGACTGTCAGGTATCAGGTGATTCATAACTTAATTTTCACGATACTAGCTATTTTTATTTATTGTAAATTATGGTCAAAATCGTGTTTCTTTGAAAGAAAAGTCAAAGAAGCAATTTTGCGTTTTGGGACCAGCTCAATGAGAATAAGTTAGTTGACCAGTCCTATTGCCTGAAAATTGTGGTCGTTTTTATACTAACCCTCTCCAAATTAGTAATACAATTAAGAATTATAATAACATTAGGTATTATTAATTTAAAGAATAGTGTTAAATAGAAGTTCACCATATATATCTCTGTTCAAAAGGCAAAGAAAAAAACTCCTAAATCTATTAATTGAACTTGAGACTGTAAATTCCTCGCCTGTAATAACAAGCAGGTGGGGAGTTCCAGGCCCAGTGACTGAAAACCTATCTGAAAAGTCAACAATGTCATATCGCAAAAGTTATGATAAGTCTATAATTCCGGGTACTGAGGTGTTATAAATATGCAGAAGATGACATTGCCTGAATGCGTTTATGGTGATCTGAATAAGTTTATATCTACATGTTATTCCAAACATTTACCACACCCTTTACTTATTGCTCAAGCATTTTGTTTGAGGTTCCAGGAGCATGGGAAAAAATATAGTCTTTCTACAATAACTGATAATGTAGAATACATTATAAATAACTATCATTGAGCGGATCCCAAAACGCAAAATTACTTTTCTGAATATTGTATTATGGACTATCAATAGAACTTCTTATCCTGAAAAACGCACATGATATTCTTCGAATAACATGCACAATCAACGAAAGTGCTTGCAGATGGCAGTACTTTCATGTTAAATAATTCTGAAAACTCTTACTGATGTGGAAATAAATTTGTTTTGAGATGAAATCATTAAATAATTAGATAGAGTCGTAAAAGTAGCTAATAGTTAGCCATCGAAAGAATTTCAGCGCAAAATTTATTCCCTTCCAAAAAACTCTTCAATTTTTGGGAGTATTTTCATGAAAAATCGGAATAACCTGGAGTTGCATTGATATTTAGCATAAAAGTTCTTTCGCGTACTTTCATTTCTTTGTGCCTGTGATTATAAGAATTTCATGTGCGTTTTTTATGTAGTTGGAAACCCATTTAATTTGAAGAGGATACTCTTTGGCTTTTCGTCATTCCCTATGGATAAGATGATTTTCAATTCAAGACCATTGATTTTATGAGGAGATTATGAGGATATCCACACAAAACAACGGAGAGCCAAAAACTGTGATTCACAGCCCTTCATCCGGAATGATATTCCGAAGATAACCTGAATTATCAGATAAAAGTGGTCATGACCGGCAGTGCAGCAGAAGACGAAAACCTGCAGACACATATCCGGAACAAAAGCCGCAGAATGAAATAACCCTTTAGCAACAGGTTTACCCGCGAATTAGATGTACTATATCGATAGACGCTTCTTAAGGAATTTAAATAGCAAGCCATATTTTTGTTTATGAGTGTAAAGAAACAACCACCAGCCAGGACAGGTACCGGCTGATGTCCAGGAATGAATATTCTACCTGTAAAGAGAATGCCGACGTTTAATGGTGATTTCTTATGGAAAACAATAACGATCTCAATCGCATGGTCAACGATCTCATCAAAAATATATTCAGCGATGCGCTGAATGTCTCCTTGAAGAAACCTGCCATGGCTGCCTTTTTCGTCAGGGCCACGATGGCACAGAAAAAGGCGGCCTCAATCAGGCAGAAAAACGAGGAGAAGGGGCTCCATGTGCCTCCAGTGATGATACTAAGCGTTACCAACAAATGTAACCTGCACTGTGTGGGCTGCTACTCACGGCTCGTCCCCCGCGAACAAAAACCTGAAATGAGCACAGATAGTCTGACGAGCGTACTACGGCAGGCGAGTGAGATGGGCGTTTCCATTGTGTTAATTGTAGGCGGAGAGCCACTGACCAGGCCGGACATATTCGATGTTACTAAAAACTTTCCGGATATGATCTTCACCTTATTCACGAATGGTACCCTCATCGATGACGCTGTGCTTGAACAATTCAAGGAACAAAGGCATGTTATCCCGATACTCAGCATGGAAGGCCACGAGAACATGACGGACCTGCACAGGGGTGACGGTGTTTACGGCCGGTTGATGAAAGATATGGCGAAGCTTCACGAAAGAGACATCTTCTTTGGCATATCACTCACTGTCACCCAGTCAAATTACGAGACCGTTACGGACAAGAGCTTTGTTAGGCTCATGCGGGAGTACGGCTGCAAAGCGTTTATCTATGTCGAGTATAACCCTGTCATGAAAGGTACTGAGGACTGGGTTGTTACAGATTCACAACGAGACGAGATCCTGACTAAGATGGCTGCCTTCAGAGCAAGCCAGCCAGGCGTTTACATCGGGTTCCCAGGTGATGAAAAGGCCTTTGGAGGCTGCCTTTCTTCAGGAAGAGGCTTCCTCCACATAAGCGCCTCTGGAGATGTCGAGCCTTGTCCTTTCGCTCCGTACTCTGAATGCAGCATTCTGGACATGCCGCTGAAAGAGGCTCTCAATTCCAGGTTGTTCAAAGCACTGAGAGAGAATCGTGATAAGCTCATGGAATCAAATGGGGGATGTGCACTCTCAAAGAAGCCAGAGTGGGTGAAATCTCTTTTGGACTAAAAGACAGGTGAAAACATAACGATTTTAGCAATTATGGGAAGCTTGAAAGAAAAGGAGAGTGATTACAAGGTTGTACGGTAAACCGTGCAAGAATCACAGGGCAAAAAGAGAGATACGTAAATGAAAGAAATTAGATCCACAAAATACGAATCACCGTTTCGTCTTCAGCTCATACAGGCGATAAGATTTGTTGAAAACCTTTTTTAGGACTTTTCATAAGTTATTGACACAAGCATGAAGAATGAAAAACTTTCATTATTTATTTATTTATTTATTTATTTATTTATTTATTTATTTATATTCATATACTGACATGGGCAATGAATATTGTTTATATTTTTGGGCATTGATTCAGTTGAAGAAACTATAATTACTCTGCATTGGTCATCTGGTAAGGAGTTTTCTTGCCTGAAAGTTATCGATTTTGCATTAGAAGCCGGCCTTAAATGTTGGCTTATTTACATGAAATCGATATCTGTTCCAGCCCATATTATAAAATATTTGACAAATATTGTGGAAATTGACGTAATTTGTCACGATTCCTCACTTAACCGAAGACGCATGAAAATATATTATATCTTTGAGAAAGAGATACTCTGAAGGAAAACTAAAAGTTGCTGGATTACATATAGAATTACATACAGATATTGAAAGTAATAATTATTGTAAAAAATAAACTTAAAGAAATAGTATTGCTTAGGACTATTAAGATTTTTTAAATGGACTCGGCGGGATTCGAACCCGCGGCCTTTACGTTGCGAACGTAACGATCTTCCCCTGATCTACGAGCCCTTTTGAAGAAAGGAGAATATGAAAGATAGTTTTTCCGGACACATTGTCCGGGTCTCTTCTCCTTTTAAATACGATAAACATCCACAACCTGGACGTTTTCAACGCCTGAAACTTTTGCAAAGGCTTCTTCTGCAGGCTCAGTTCCGCCTTCTTCATCATCAACGATTAATGTTACAATCAGAGCCTTCAAACCAAAAGCGATAGGCTCTTCAACAATATCTCCGTGAAGATCGGCCCCTGCAGGAATTACGCCCTTTATCTTCTCTTTCAGCTCTACAAGGTCAGTATCAACGCTTTCTGGCATAATTTTAATCTTTGCTGCAACGTCACCCATTATGATTCCTCTTATACTTTTATCTGATCTTTTTGACCGAGTTTTATTTCATTTACATTTTCGGCATTAATCTGGTTCGAGATTATTGCAGAATCAGGGTGCCTTGTATCCGCACTTGGGGCAGGTGTATACGTTACCCTGCTGCCTGCAGCTTCCACATCTTCCGATTTCTGATCCGCACTGCGGGCAGGGAAACTTTACATAACCCTTTTCTACGAGGCGAATTCCGCATGAAGTACAGTATTCAACTTTTTGTGCTGACATTTTTTTTCTCCTTAATGGTTACTTTAAATTAATAGTTACTTCAAATAGTAAATTTTGTAACGAGTTGCCGGTGAATCAGGCGCCTTCCTTAAGCATCGAGCTTCTGCTTTTCCGGGCACCTTTGTTAACGTTAGCAGATTTAATGAACTGAATTTAATTAATGCTTTTGGACACGCTGTGCTTCTTCTGCCCTAGTCATATACGATATACGATTTAAATATTCCCCTTTACCACAGTACCGAGCACAGACTTCCCATACACGGCCTGAATTACCCTATCCGGAGATTTACCATTTACAATCAGGCACTCCATTCGGTTTTTCAGAAGAAATTCCGGCAGGGCAGAATCAATACAGCTTTCACGACTTCCTCCATAGCTGGCAACAGAAACTTCCCTGACTAATTTCCCATTTCTGAATATACCGTCCACATCCGTGGCCTTTATTAAGGTTGCCCCAATCTGCTTTGCAACCCAGGCCGCGATAGTATCCGAGGTCACATCCCAGCTATGAGGCAGAGGATCCTCTGTTCTCAAGAGCCTGTATGGGAAAAGAACAGATACACCCTGAGGCAGACTGGCTATTGAATCTATGTCCAGTGCGCGGCTTTTATCCTTAAGATAGCAAGCATACTGCTCCATACCCAGTATAGCCATCCAGTGAGCTGCATCCGCACTCAGCGAAAAGCTTTCATCAGTTTTCCTTACAGCATCAGCAAAAATGCCTCCTCCGGGCACTATTAGAATGGAATAAGGAAGTCCTTCGGATGCACACGCGTCCTCTGGAATTTTCGGGATTCCTGAGCCAAATTCCTTTACCAGCCTGTCTACAAGCTCGGGAGCCTCTTTGATAAGGCTTCCCCCGATTTTAATTACCACTCTCATAGTTCTTCCTTTCAGGCAACCGTTGACCCGAAACCGTTGCGCCTGTTCATCACAAACCGTTGCGCCTGTTCATCACAAACCGTTGCGCCGGTTTATCACGCCGATAGGGTTTGGGGATAAGGTCATCAAATTCAAACGGTTCTTGGGGTTTTCGCTCAAGCCTTTTTTGAAAAGGCTTGCGGGCAAGCAGTTTTTTGAAAAGGGTTGTTTTAAAAAGGCTTGCAGGAAAGCAACCTGGCAGCCGCATACGCCGGAAAGACTTTTGAGATTTCTTCTCCCCAGCGTCCGGATACTGAGATGCATTCGAAACCAAGTCTTTCTGCAGCTTCCTTTATAAGGAACTCACCAAGACCTGCAGCTGCGATTCTTTTAAGCCCGTTTCGTTCTGCAACTTCGGAAATGGCCTCAGCCAGGACAGAGATTTGTTTTTCCTTTACTTGGGATGCAATTTCGTAGATGTCTTCTTCCCGGATTTCGGAAAGGTCAGCACAGACCAGCCTTGCAAGCCTGCGCATAGCATCGGTTTTGCTCCTGCCTGCTCCATCAGCGGTCTCGCATGTGTACATGTTTTCATCAATGTTTCCAAGCAGGAGATAGGCGTCCGCAGTTGTAGCAAAGAGTTCGGAAGCTGTCCTGCACCAGCCCTTTTCAAGTTTTACTTTTTCTAAAAGTGCGGCAAGGTTTGTCCGGAGGGTGCCTGCATACACGAGCTCACTTCTGACCAGCCGCTCAAAGTCAGTAAACCCGGCTTTATGTTCTCCTGACAGGATAGGGATAATATCGCTTGTGGTACTTCCCACATCCACAAATATACAGTCTCCTATCTCTTCTCCTATCAACCTGGCTGAAGCCGCCCAGTTGGCAGCAGCAAGTTCCCTTATATCGTCAGCTTCGCTCTGGAACCTTCCCAAACTGTTTATATAAGACACATTTGAGGGCCCAAAGGCAGAGTTGACACATGACATTATAAAGCGGATGCCCTGTTCCTTGTCCTCAAAGCAGTCCGCAAGTTCACCGGTCATAACAATAGCAACTTTTTCGGGCTGCAGCCGCTGTGCGATTTCCTTTAAAACTTCCGGAAGCCGTGTATTCTTCCAGAGGGGCAAATAGTGCAGTTCTACAATAGTTCCGTCCGAGGAGGCAAGTTTAGTATTCGCTCCTCCAATATCAAGCCCGATAACTTTAGAATTCATTTTTGAGCCCTTTATCATGTTTTTTCAATCTGTTCTCTATCTTTCAAGCCTCTGGCTTTCCAATCTGTTCCCTATAGTTCAAGCTTCGGCTTTTCAATCTGTATTCTACCTTTCAAGCTCTTCCGAAAAGCTCGCCCAACGCATCCTTTGAAAAGCGGTATTCGCCCTCAATATGTATAGAATCCGGAAGTTCTCCAAACTTATTTTTCAAAAGCAGGTCTCCAATTTCCTCTCGCATAACGCGGTTAATTCCGAAAAGCGAGGCTGTGGGCCTGGGGTTTACATCCACTACATACGGAAAGTCAGCAAGTATGATGTCTACACCCACATATCCGAAACAGTCAAGGCATTTGACTGTGGAGATCGCGGTTTCATAGAGTTCTTCTTGCCTTGGAGTCTGGTAAGGAGTAAGGCTTCCGTTATATTTTATGCCGGAAACTCCTGTTTTCTCATTTTCTATGGTTTTTGCTTCTTTTTTGCCAAACTCTATAAACTGGCAGTTTACAGTAAGAGGAAGCGGTTTTTTTCCTGCGATAAGGCTTACGCTCAGAGTTTTTCCCTCAACATACTCGCTTGCAATAAATTCTTCGTTGTTCTCAAACTCCGTGACAAGGTATGTTGCTTCTGCGCCGCAGCCGAACCTTGGCTTTGTAACATACTTTTTACCTTCTTCAGCCTTTTTTGCAATCTCAGGGGCTTTAATTCCGGCTTTCGTCAGGATTTCCGTGCACATCAACTTATCAGCGCAACAGGCTGCCGACTGAGGTGAACAGCCCAGGTTTACGGTATTTTCTTCAAGGACTTTATTCAATTCGGGAAGCATAGAATCAGGTGCAATAATCAGCCCTGCATCACAGTCTTTTGCTTTTCTCTCGATTACCTGCATGAAATTTTCAGCTGTAGATTCAATGCACGTGCCTGCGCAGATTTTCGTACCTGCTGAAGGATAGTATACCTCATGCCCAAGACGAACAAAGCTTTCCGAGAGGGTTTTTAGCATGGCAGCTCCCTCCGGGATAAGGGACTTTTCAATGTCCGTGCCGACAGCAAATTCTGCAATCAGGATTTTCATCGGAAAGGAAAAACTCGGGAACTTATTTATTACTTTTTGTTCCAAGCCTTTTCAAAAAAGGCTTGAGCGAAAACCCCAAGAAACGTTTGAGTCTGATAACCTTGTCCCCAACCCCTATCGGCGTGATAAACCAGCGCAACGGTTGCGTTTGAGTCTGATAACCTTATCCCCGAACCCTATCGGCGTGATAAACCAGCGCAACGGTTTGTGATGAACAGGCGCAACGGTTTCGGGTCAACGGTTTCGGGAAAGCAATTTTTTGAAAAGGCTTGCTAAAAATGAAGTTGAGTATGTAAAAGTTTATATAAATTATACAGTTTATACCATAAAGTTAAACATTGAAAAACATAAAGGTGCCTGGTACTATTAACAGCATAAACCCAAATACTCAGTCGATCTTTGAAAACCCGTTTGTCAAAACCCTTACCATTGCGGTTTTCATGGGTATATTCCTGGTTGATATGGGGCTTGGGCTCTTTGAGGTTTTTTCCACAAAAGAAAGTCCATTGCCCTCCGCAGTTGTACTTTTGATTTTTGCAGTAATGTTTATTGCAGGAATGGTTTTTTATGAAAAGCATGGACTTGACACCCTGAGTTCCCTTGTAGGAGGAGCTCTTGCAGGCTTTGGCTTTTCCTTTGTGTTTGTGTCGCTTGTAGGCGGCGTACAGTTTGCACTTGGAGGAGGAATCTCAGCCATCGGGTGGGATCAGGTGATTTCAGCAGTTGCGGCTTCCATGATTGCAAGCGTCGTAATGCTCAAAGCACTCTTTTATAAACTTCAAAACCACTTTTACTGATTTTTCTTTTTCTTCTCTTTCTGGAGTAATATGTATCCGTAACCGTTCGAAAACTATTTATAGAATTACAAACAATCACAGATCAGGACGAGCGAAACCGTTGTACTTACTTGATGGGGTTCGACGAATGAAAATATTCAATAAAGAAAAGAATAAGGATTCTAACGAAGATGCCCAAGCTGGGGCTGAAAATTCTGAAGCCCAAAACTCTGGTTCTTCGGCGGAAGAGATTAATGAAGCACGGGAAAACCCCGAAGAGGCTTCTGCCAGTTCGGAAGCTGAGAAAAGTCCTGAAGTCAGGTGCCAGGAGGAGAAACAGGTTCTCATGGATAAGTATTACCGGCTTGCAGCCGACTTTGACAATTTCAGAAAACGGACCGCCCGCCAGATGGAGGAAAACCGGAAAGCTGTGCTTGAGCAGGTACTTCTTGACTTTCTTGAAGTAACGGATAATTTTGATCGCGCCCTTAACTCTGCAAAGACTGCAGATGATATGAGCTCAATCATCAGTGGAATAGAACAGCTTTCAAGGCAGTATTTCTCAATCCTCGAAAAATACGGACTTGAGAAGATCGAAAGTGAAAAAGCCAGTGAATTTGACCCTCACAGGCATGAGGCAATTCAACATATCGAGACCTCTGAAGTCCCGGACAATACTATAGTAGAGGTTTACAAAACCGGATATGTTCTTAACTCTAAAATTATCAGGCCTGCTATGGTCTCAGTGGCCAGAAACCCTGATGAGGCCGAGAAATAAAGGAGAAAAATCTTACTCCTTAATTCAGGCATACTTACTCTCTAATTAAACTGAACATAATTAAACTGAACTGAACATAATTAAGCTGAACATAATTAAGCTGAACATAATTAAGCTGAACAGCTTTACTATAACTTTACCAGATAACTTAATTAATAATTTAACTTAATGATTTATCTAAATATTTTGTAACTTTATAATTGAATGAAAACTTTAATTGAATAATTTAATCAGGTAATCTAGTGAGGATAAAACATGGCAAAAATACTGGGTATTGACCTTGGTACTACGAACTCATGCATGGCAGTAATGGAAGGCGGGGAAGCTGTCGTGATCCCAAATGCCGAAGGCGCCAGGACAACTCCGTCAGTAGTCGGATTTTCCAAAAAAGGAGAGAAACTTGTAGGCCAGGTTGCAAAGAGGCAGGCCATTTCGAATCCTGAAAATACTGTTTATTCCATTAAAAGGCATATGGGAGACGCCAATTACAAGGTGACTCTTCAGGGAACGCAGTATAAGCCGCAGGAAATTTCCGCAATGATTCTGCAGAAGCTCAAAACCGACGCAGAAGCTTATCTTGGAGAAACTATCAAACAGGCTGTTATTACTGTTCCTGCTTATTTCAATGATGCCCAGAGACAGGCTACAAAGGACGCAGGGGCAATTGCAGGCCTTGAAGTCATGAGAATTATCAATGAGCCAACTTCCGCATCCCTGGCTTATGGTCTCGATAAGGGGGATATAGAACAAACAATTCTTGTCTACGACCTGGGAGGCGGAACCTTTGATGTATCTATTCTCGAACTTGGAGGCGGAGTCTTTGAGGTGAAATCCACAAGCGGGGACACTCACCTTGGAGGAGACGACTTTGACCAGCGTATAGTTAACTACTTACTTACTGAGTTCAGGAAAAACGAGGGAATTGACCTCTCCAAAGACAAAGCTGTACTCCAGCGCTTAACCGATGCTGCGGAAAAAGCCAAGATCGAGCTGTCCGGAGTTGCAAGTACAAATATCAACCTTCCATTCCTAACAGTTGGTCCTGATGGCGAACCAAAGCACCTTGATACCGACCTTACAAGGGCCCAGTTCCAGAAGATGACTGAGGACCTCCTTGAAAAGACCCTCGTATCTATGCGCCAGGCCCTCAGTGATGCAAAGCTCACTCCAGGTGATCTTGATAAAGTGATCCTCGTCGGAGGCGCCACAAGGATGCCTGCAGTTGTCGAGCTTGTGGAAAACTTTACAGGCAAGAAACCCTACAAGAACATCAACCCTGATGAAGCCGTTGCAATCGGGGCAGCTATCCAGGCCGGTGTGCTCGGGGGCGAAGTCAAAGACGTCCTGTTGCTTGATGTCACTCCTCTGACACTAGGAATAGAAACGCTCGGAGGTATAGCAACCCCACTTATCCCGAGAAACACGACAATTCCGACCAAGAAAAGTCAGGTCTTCTCAACTGCTGCTGATAACCAGCCTTCAGTAGAGATTCATGTCCTTCAGGGAGAAAGGGGAGTTGCCTCCGAAAACAAGACTCTCGGCCGCTTTACTCTTGACGGTATCCCACCAGCTCCAAGAGGCATCCCACAGATTGAAGTTACCTTTGATATCGACGCAAATGGGATACTGCATGTAGGTGCAAAAGACCTTGGGACCGGTAAGGAACAGTCCATTTCCATCCAGAAGCCGGGTGGGCTCTCGGATGACGAAATCGAGCGCATGGTCAAAGATGCGGAATTGCATGCCGAAGAAGACAAAAAGCGCAAAGAAGATGTCGAGACCAGAAACAATGCCGAAGCCCTGATCAATGCTGCGGAAAAGACTTTGAAGGAAGCCGGAGATGTAGCAACCGAAGACCAGAAGTCAAAGGTAACTGCCGCAATCGACGACCTTAAGAAAGCTCTTGAAGGTAAGGACAGCGAAGCCATAAAGTCAAAAACCGAAGCTCTTCAGGAAGCAGTATACCCAATCTCCACTGCAATGTACCAGAAAGCCCAGCAAGCTCAGCAGGCTGAAGGCGGAGCAGCAGGAAGCCAAGATGCGAAAGGTCCTGACGAGACAGTCGTTGATGCCGATTATGAGGTAGTTGACGACGAAAAGCGTAAATAAGCAAAAACAAAGTAATGAAACAGGCCTGGAGATTCTCAGGCCTTACCGGAAACCTGGCTTTTCAGGCTCCGGAGCTTTATCTTTTTTAAAATAACAGGGAATCCTGATGGCCACAACACGTGATTATTACGATATTCTCGGATTATCCAAAGATGCCTCACCCGAGGATATAAAGAAAACTTATCGAAAACTTGCGCTAAAGTATCATCCTGACAGGAATAAAGAACCTGGAGCTGAGGAAAAGTTCAAGGAGATCTCTGAGGCTTATGCCGTCCTTTCAGATGATGAGAAACGCGCTCAGTACGACCGTTTTGGACATGCCGGAATAAACGGGCAATACAGTGCAGAAGATATCTTCCGTGGTGCGGATTTCGGCGGCTTCGGAGATATATTCGAAATGTTTTTTGGCGGAGGAAGCAGAAGAGGTCCTATGGGGCCACGGAGAGGAGCCGATCTCCAGTATGATCTTTACATCACCTTTGAGGAGGCAGCTTTTGGAGTCCGTAAAGATATCGACATCCCTAGAACGGAAAGATGTTCTAAATGTTCCGGAACCGGAGCCAAACCCGGAACAAGCCCGAAGCGCTGCCCCACATGCGGAGGCACAGGGCAAATCCGTACTACTCGCTCCGGATTGGGTATGCAGTTTGTAAGCACCACCGCCTGTAGCACCTGTCACGGCAGGGGGCAGGTTATTGAATCTCCCTGTCCGGTATGCAGCGGTACAGGCAGAGTCAGAAACACAAGGAAGATAACAGTAAACGTGCCTGCTGGAGCCGATTCAGGCATGAACCTGAGGCTCAGTGGAGAAGGAGATTCGGGAGAACCCGGGGCTCCAGCCGGAGATCTTTATGTTGTGCTTCACGTGATGGAACACCAATACTTTAAGA
Source organism: Methanosarcina sp. DH1 (assembly GCF_020804205.1). Classification (NCBI taxonomy): domain Archaea; kingdom Methanobacteriati; phylum Methanobacteriota; class Methanomicrobia; order Methanosarcinales; family Methanosarcinaceae; genus Methanosarcina; species Methanosarcina sp. DH1. Next base: position 160,611 of record NZ_WJBJ01000022.1, read on the forward strand.
GAATTGATTATGACGTAATTTCCGAGCTTCCTATCTCCTTTGCCCAGGCTGCGCTCGGGATGGATATAATGGTCGATACCCTACATGGAAAGGTCAAGATGAATATCCCTGCAGGAACCCAGACCCACTCCGTATTCAGGCTTAAAGATAAAGGGATTCAGCACCTTCACGGGGGTAAAAAAGGCGACCAGCTCGTCAGGGTTGTAGTCAAGACTCCGACAAAGCTTACTCACGAGCAAAAAGAGCTCCTCCGTCAGTTCGAAGATCTGAGCAGCAGTAAAAATCCTGAAGGAAATCAAAACGACAGGACCGAGAGATCTACGGAGAAACCCAAGAAAAACAAAGGATTTTTCGAAAAAGTAAAGGATGCCTTTGAAAATTAAAAGCGGCTTTTAGCCCCTTTTTATCATTTTAGAGGCATCTTTTTCTTTTTAACTGTCGTTCTTCTATATTTAGTGCACAAATTTAAATTAATATCCAAAAGTTTCTTATTAGGATTTAAGATTGGTTTTTGAATTTATTTTCGTGTTCCCTTTTTGAGACCCTTTCTTTTTCCTTTTCTACCTTTTTCTTTACTTTATCTTATTTTCTCAAGATTCGTTTACTTTTGTATTTTGTTTCTTGCTGTAAATATTTGAAAACATTTATATAACTGTTTAATTTTAGAATTTTAACTTGTGGTTATATTCCAGTTGTATTCATAAAAGCCTGGATCGTACAAAATTCTGTTTGCAACACATTTAATTTCCAGAGATGGTCAACACGCCGATTAATATTATCACAAACAGTTTATTGAGCTGTGTTTTACAGTTTCATTTTATCGGTGTGCTCTCAACTTTCTCTAGTTATATAATATTCGTATCTATTATCTCGTGCCTGTTCTTTTTATCCGCCAGGCCCCACAGTATAAGGTTAGTTAAAAACAGTTTTTTTGAAGGTGTGCTATGAAGGTTATAATTATCGGCGCAGGGGAAGTAGGTTATCACATCGCAAAGGCTCTTTCCCCCAAAAACGATGTAATAATTATTGAAAATGCTGAAGAAGCGTCAAAACGGGCAGACGAACTTGATGTGCTTGTTATCGAAGGAAACGGAGCAAATGCTGAGATCCTATCAGATATCCTTCAGGGTACTGATTTGCTTGTAGCTGTAACCGGTATAGATGAGGTTAACATTGTAGCCTGCATGACAGCAAAGCTGATTACCCGGGGAAAGCCCGGATGGAAGGAAACTAAAACTATTGCCAGAGTCAGCAACCCGGATTATATTGATTCGCCTGTAACCTCAAGGTCTCAGGTTGGAGTCGATCTCATGATCTGCCCTGAACTTTCACTTGCCTCCGAAGTTGCTGAGATCCTGTCAAGTCCATCCGCGATAAGTGCCGAAATGTTTGCCGATGGAAAAGTCCGGATGACTGAGTTTGCAATAAGTCCCGAAAACAAACTTATAGGAAAACAGATTAAGGACCTCAGGCTTGCCGACTGTTGCATTGTCAGTGCAATTTTTCGAGAGCATGAAATAATTATTCCTCATGGAAGCGACACAATTAAGGCAAACGACCATATGGTAGTTGTGGGTAAACCTGAGACTATGGAAGGGCTAGGCAGTACTTTAGGTAGCAAGGTACCCCACAAAAATAGAATTCTTCTTATAGGCTGCGGCATTGTAGGGTTTTATCTCGCTAAACTGATAGACAAAGAAGAGAATGCCGACCTTAAAATTATCGAGTACAGTAAAAGCCGCTGCATAGAAGTGGCAGAAATGCTGGAAAACGCTCTTATTTTAAATGGAGACGGCACCGACATCAGTCTACTCAGGGAGGAAGGCATTGAGAACATGGATGTTGTTATCTCGGTTACGGACAGCGATGAGAAAAATCTCCTGTGTTCCCTTCTTGGAAAGCAACTGGGTGCAAAGAAAGTGATTGCCAGGGCTGACCGCTCGGACTACCTGCCCCTCTTTGAAATGGTCGGCATAGATCTGGCAGTCAGTCCCAGGGAAGCAACTGTAAACGAGGTACTTAAGCTCACAATGGGCAGAGGAATACAAACCCTGACGACCTTTGAAGGCGAAAAGGCAGAGATCATAGAGTATACGGCTTCCGAGAACTCGAAAATTGTCGGGAAACCTTTAAACAAAGTCAAATTCCCAAGGGGAGCCCTCGTCAATATGGTGGTTCGGGGAAAAGATACTATAGTCCCGAGAGGGGACTTCGTCATTGAAAACCAGGATAGAGTGGTCATCTTTTCCATGGCTTCTGCAATGTCGGAGATAGAAAAGTTTTTCAGATGAACTTTAAAAGGCAGGTGGTTTCTTATAGATAACAAGGCAGTCTTTAATGCATTAGGGAAAATTCTATTTCTTCTGTCTTTTACAATGCTTGTTCCTCTTTTAGTAGCTTTTTACTACCGGGAACCTCTTGTACCCTTCATTGTCTCTTTTTTCATAACCCTTATTTCTGGCTTGCTTCTCATGCGGTTTAAAGGCCGTGAGGATTGGCAGCAAAAGGAAGCGCTTTCCATTGTAGCCTTGAGCTGGCTTGCAGCAGCGGTTTTCGGAGCTATTCCTTTTCTTTTTGAAGGGGTCTCTTTTATTGATGCGGTTTTTGAAACAATGTCGGGTTTTACTTCAACGGGTTCTTCGATTCTTATAAATATTGAGAGCTACTCAAGAGGGCTTCTTTTCTGGCGTTCTTTCACCGCCTGGCTTGGAGGAATGGGGATTATTGTACTTTTCATAGCAGTTCTACCAAAGCTTGGAGTTGCCGGCCGCCAGCTATTCAGGGCCGAGGCACCTGGCCCGACTGAAGATAAGCTGAAGCCAAGAATCCGGGAAACTGCAAGGATTCTGTGGACGCTCTACGTTCTCATTTCTGCTCTTGAAGTTGTGGCTCTGGTGCTGGGAGGAATGTCCCTTTACGATGCTCTCAATCATACCTTTGCCTGTATGGCTTGCGGAGGATTTTCTACCTACAATGCAGGAATAGAAGCTTTTCACAGTCCTGTTATTGAATTTATTCTTACATTTTTCATGTTTGTTGCGGGGGCAAACTTTGCCCTTTATTACCGGGTTATTCGTGTTAATAAGCTTGTTCTCTTCCGAGACGAAGAATTCAAGGCCTATTCTTTTTATATCCTTGGTTTCACAGGTTTACTGACATTGGTTCTATTCAAAGATATGGGATTTTCTCCGTTCAATTCTTTCCGTTATGCCATATTTCAGATAACCTCTATTATGACAGCCACTGGTTTTGCTTCAACTGATTTTAATATGTGGAAAGATTCGGCAAAAATTCTGGTTCTTTCAGTCATGTTTATCGGGGGCTGTGCAGGTTCTACAGGTGGAGGCATGAAAGTTGTACGCTTTATGCTGATGTTAAAATACGCAAGGAGAGAACTTTTTAAATTTGTTCATCCCAGAGTTGTTAAACCTATCCGCTTTAATAATAAAGCAGTGCCGGATGACATTTTGCAGTCAATACTCTCTTTTGTTGTGCTTTATATAGGTGTTTTTGTCGTAGGTACAGTGCTTCTAACACTACTGGGAGTTGACATGGTAAGCTCGGCTACGGCTTCGATAACGACTCTCGGAAACATAGGTCCGGGTTTTAACATTGTCGGACCTATGGCAAACTTTGAATCAATCCCATCACTGGGAAAAATCATTCTTATCAGTAATATGTGGGTAGGCAGACTTGAGGTTTATACCGTGCTTGTACTCTTTACAAGGGAGTTCTGGCACTCATGAAGAGAATTGTGAAATACAAAAAGGAGTATTACAAACTGCTGATAAGCGACAAAATAGGATATATCCCATTTGATGAAGAAGGAGCTTACTGTTTGTTTTAGTTGATTTTAAGACGTTATGAAAAGAATTCGACTATCTTTACATCAAATAGTCATATGGAGAATGAGGAGAGATATTTAGGAATGATTCAAGTATAAATATCAAGGCATTTGTTGCTAAGAATCATTATTGTGGTAATGAAATTATAGATCAATTCCTGAACTGCAAATTTGAAGTTATATTTTTATCATTCCTATGTCGTTACTGGAGTTTTCGCTCAAGCCTTTTTTAAAAAGATTTGCAGGCAAGCAGTTTTCCGTTTTTCATCAAACTCTTTTTAAAAGTTTGTAGTCGTCACCATCTTAGTAATTTTGCATATTTGTTTATGAAATAATCTTTTCTATTTGAGACTTCAGGGTACAATTCTCAATCGTTATGTTATATATTCAATCATTGTGTTATAGTTTCAATCGTTATGTTATAGTTTCAATCGTTATGTTATAGTTTCAATCGTTATGTTATAGTTTCAGTAGTTTTGTTAACTCAAGTATTAAATGTCAACTTATTGTAAACGGAAACATTTATCATAAAGTAAACAATATGCTTCGATGCTGATTTGTACCAAACTAATGGTTAACAATAACGGACTTTACCTGCTATTCACTAAAAAACTGCAAGTCAAGTAATAAATCCACTAACGGATTCAGTAAGAAATTCAGCAGCGCATTTCATAGTAAGTTCAACACTCAGTTCAGTGGTAAACTAAGGTCTGAGCTGTACACAGTGAGGATTCGTTTCATGAGTAAAAAAACCGTTTTTCCAAAAGTAATGTGCACCCAGCATCCGGACTCGGCGTCAAAATATATTGCGACGCAGGAAGAGCCGGGAGAAGCTATAGAGGCTGCACAGATATTCGGCTGTGATGAGTATATGCCGGATTATGAAGGGAAGGCAACTCCCTACCATCAGAATGTCCAGATTGTATCAAAATTCATAGAAGAAACAGACCTGATCCCAGGAAAAGATATTTTTATCACTCCTCGAGCTCCGAGTGCGGTTCAGGAAAACCGGTTCAGGCAGCTCATGGTTATGATGTCAATTGCTGAGGCTAATTACAATGCCCTTGAATACTCGGATGTCCAGGCGATCAGTGAATTCGTGCATCCCATGACAGATAGCGTCAGGGAAATTATTGGAGCTCAACAGCACATGGTAGACGTAAGTGAGCTTGCAAAAAAGGAATTTGGTTTCTCAATGGAAGTCCCTCGCATAATTCCTCTCATAGAAGATGCTCCTGCGCTGCTGAATGCAAAAGAACTTGCAGAAAATACGATTCTTGCCTGGAAAGGACACTTAGGGACAGTACCTGAGAAATTCCGGGTGTTTCTGGGTAAATCCGACTCTGCTCTTTCTTTTGGGCATATTGCGAGCACGCTTTCATGCAAATACGCAATAAACGGAATCTGCGAACTAAATTCCGAAATAGACACCCAAACTGGCATTATATTCGGAGCAGGAACACTGCCTTTCAGAGGACACCTGGACCTGAAGAATGCGGAGAACTTTTTCCGGGAATACCGTGGGGTCGGAACTATTACACTCCAGTCCGCGCTCAGGTACAGCCATAAAAAAGGGGACGCTGAATCCCTTGTAAAACTTGCAAAGGCCAGGCTACCTGAAATGCCTGAACTCTTTTCTGTCGAAGAAAAAGAAGAAATAATAAACCTCATTGGGATATTTGGAGCAAGCTACAGCAGAATTCTCAGGCAACTGGCTCCTGTGATAAACCGGATAGCTGACCTTCTCCCACAGCAGCGGGATCGTCTTATGCACAAAGGTACAGGCGGCTATTCAAGAAGCGCTCCTGATATCTCAGGCATAGTTCAACTCTGCCGTACCGATATTGGAAAAGAGCTTGAAGCCAGTATGCCTGCTGAAGACCTTCAGCTTCCAAGGGCAATCAAGTTTACAGGCGCTCTTTATTCCATAGGCCTGCCTCCGGAATTCATAGGGACAGGCCGTGCTCTTGAAGAAGCTCGGGAAAAACTCGGAGAAGCTGCCTGTGAAAACTTACTTACAAAATACTTCCCCTCCCTTGCAGGTGACCTGAAGTTTGCATCAGGATATCTGGATCTCAATGTAGCTTCTCGTTTTCTATCCAGGGAATGCCTGAAGGAGGTCCGCAAAGATTTAGATATCCTGCATGAGGTCTTTGATCTTGAAACCAGCCCCGAACCTTCATATCGCATCCTGGTAGAAATGATGCAGCCTGATCTTCTGCAGGCAGGAAGTAAAGGAAATTGTATGGACGAGGAAGTTTCCCAGCTTGTATGCTCGACCCTCACCAAAATGGGAAAAATAAGAAAGGCCCTCGGTTAAGTAATTCTGGCTCCGATCGATTGATTCTTTCTTTTTTTCGTTCTTTTTTTTCGTTCTTTTTTTTCTTTATTTTTTTTCTTTATTTTTATCGCCTTTCGGTGCTGCTGGCCGGCGACCTAACTTCTTATCAAAATTTCCCGCTGGTTATCGACTTTTTCCGTGGTATTGTCCTCGTTTGAGCTGCTTTTTGAAGGAATAGGAGTTTTAGCTATTTCTGGAACAGTAATATTGGTAAGATCGTTACGGAGATTCTTACCATTGGTACTGGAGTTTGTAATATATATACAAAGGAACTGTCACAAAATCAAATTGCGGGCGACCACCTCGCCCTAAACAGGCTGTCAGGCAATTATTGGAAGTAATAAAAAAGTTCTGAATAAAAGCAAATAAAGCCTTTAAATCAAAAAAAAAGGAATTATTTTATTACGAAGGGTAGTTGTAGGACAGCCTGTAAAGAATGGGTTATTCGTGACCCTCTACGCTCCCTTTGTAATAAAAGGGCAGGACTTAAAGTCCTGCTCTTTCAACTATTGTGTCTGCTACTTTTTTTGCGTCTTTGAATGGAAAATCTGCTGGAGTAAGCAATTTTCCTGCTTCTCCTGCAGTAACTTCAAGGTTGCCCGACCTGCATGTAGTATCTGCACCTGCAGGAAATGCAGCAAGCAGTTCTTCAGGGGTATTTATAGGAAACTTTGCATCTTTAAGACCTGCAACGATCTGCCCGTGAATATCATCTTTTACAGTCATTTTTACTCCTCATATTTTGCTGTTTTTTCAAGTTTTATTCCGTGTTTTTTATATATGCTTTGTCTGACATTCTGGTTCTTTGCAGTTTGATTTCCCCGGAGAATTCATTCTACACTCTGTTATTGGCAGGTTATTGATATATACTTAATCGGCACTGAAATATAGTTAATGCATTCAACTGTATTACTACACCTGAGTTACTCATTTTAACCAGATAGTGCTTAAAAAATGGAAAGTTGCACGGTTGAACGCTGTAAAATTGAGGATCAAAAATACCTGAGTTTAAATAGTCATCTCTGTTTTCTCTTTTCTTTCCATGAGATCGTTCTTTTCAGGTGTCTGCTTTGAGGAATTTTGAAGTGGATAATTTTGAAGTGAAGAATAAATTTCGTTCAGACCCTGAAGTATCTTGAAACCTTTCTCAGTAATCATATAATCTCCCCTCTCGTGCTGTTGTAGAATCAGCCCGCTTTCCATAAGTTTCTGGAGATGGAAGAGCAGATTTCCTCCTCTGAGGCCCGTAAGTTCGGAAAAAGCAGAGAAACTTTTCATTTCGAATGCTACTGCTCTGAGAATTTCCAGACGCTGGGGGTTTGAGACCGGCTCAAGGATCTCACTCATAACTACAGAGGTTTTAAGAGCAGAAATATTCGGTTTCTGTTCCTGGTTGTTAGTATAAATCCTCATAGAGCGCATAAGGTTTACCTGTTTTACCAGAAGGCTCGATACTTCGGAAAAGCATTTCTCACATTTGTTGTAAGGAGCTTCGCATCTAAGTTCCTCCAGTTTTTTTCTGTTGTCCGATATTGATTTGTCATCTACTCTATTTTTCGTTATAAGCCCTGCATTTTGCTGCAGAAGAGCCGTAAATGCAGAAGTACATTTTTGCTTTTCAGGGCATTTTTTTACCATGTTCTGTTCAAGACCGGAATCGATGTCTTCGAAGAGGTGATTGAGAAGAGCATTTGAATACTCTTGCCTGGACCTTTCAATAGCAGCTTCTAAACGCAGCCTGCTGGTAAATTCCATCACTTTTTTAATGTCATTGTGCATTTCAGAAAGCTTTTCTCTAATAGCTTTTACTTCCCCCAGCTCCAGGTCATCGGATATTGTCAGGGCCTCAGGAGAACCGTTCTCACTTCCGCTTTTCATGCTTTTAGATCTTCCTGCCTTGTTTTTAAAGTTTTTGCTACGACTTTTAGAGTCATCAAGATGTATAAATTTCTTAAAGGCAAAAGAAATAGTTAGGATCTTTTAATGCTGATTTTGGGATATTTGTATCAAGCTCATGAGAAGAGGTTTCAGAAAATTTGTAATAATTGAGTCCATAAGAAATGAGTCCATAAGAAATGAGTCTATAAGAAATGAGTCTATAAGAAATGAGTCTATTTAAAGAGTAAAATTTGTTTTTTTGAAAGATTACTTTTTGGACTTCAGCTTGCTGATAATAGTCTGAAGTATATTTTTTGAAGTTGGAGGACATCTTGAATCTGGAGAATTATTAGGGGCTGGATAATAGTTTGAGTTTTCATTTTATTCAACTCCATCAAGTTCTTTTAACTTTTTCTCACAAAAGATAATTATCCTCGGGTCTTCAATAGCTTTTCCTATCGCAAGGGATTGCTTCAAAAACTCAATTGCTTTTCTGGGTTCGCCCAGATAACTGTATGCTAACCCCAGATTTTCAAGGTCTGAACCTTCTCCGCGCCTGTCACCTATTTCTCTTGAAATTTTTAGTGCTTGTTCATAATATTCAATTGCTTTTCTGGTTTCGCCAAGATCACTGTATGCTAACCCCAGATTTCCAAGCCAATTACCTTCATTTCGCCTGTCACCTATTTCTCTTGAAATTTTTAGTGCTTGTTCATAATATTCAATTGCTTTTCTGGTTTCGCCAAGATSACTGTATGCTAACCCCAGATTTCCAAGGTCTGCACCTTCTCCGYGCCTGTCACCTATTTCTCTTGAAATTTTTAGTGCTTGTTCATAATATTCAATTGCTTTTCTGGGTTCGCCAAGATGACTGTATGCTAACCCCAGATTTCCAAGGTCTGCACCTTCTCCGTGCCTGTCACCTATTTCTCTTGAAATTTTTAGTGCTTGTTCATAATATTCAATTGCTTTTCTGGTTTCGCCCAGACTATAGTATGCTGACCCCAGATTTCCAAGGTGATTACCTTCATTTCGCCTGTCGCCTATTTCTCTTGAAATTTTTAGGGCTTGTTCGTGATATTCAATTGCTTTTCTGGTTTCGCCCAGATCACTGTATGCTAACCCCAGATTTCCAAGGTCTGCACCTTCTCCGCGCCTGTCACCTATTTCTCTTGAAACTTTTAAGGCTTGTTCATAATATTCAATTGATTTTCTTATATGACCAAGTTGTTCGTAGATAATACCAAAATTTTTGAAAATAAATCCTTCTTCTTTTTTATTTCCAAGTTCTTTAGTAATTTTAAGAGCCTGCCCTGAATATTCAATAGCTTTTTTCAAATTTCCAAGATAGTAGTAGGTTATACCTAGATTACTGTATATGGATCCCTTTAGGTGTTTGTTGTCAAGAGTGGATGATATTGATTTAGCCATTTCAAGATATTTTGCAGCTTCTCTTGAATATCCCCTGAACAGTTCAATTATTCCTAGATTGTAATTCCAATAAGCAAATTTATAAGGATCTTTCAATTCGTTGTTTTCAAATTCTATAATTAAATTTTTGTAATAATCAACAAGTTCTTCAAGCCCTTTTTTATCCATACCGTCAAAATCTTCAAATTCGAACACTGGACTGGAAGTTACTTTTCGTTTTATATCAAAATCAAAAATAGTAGTTCTCCATGAAAAGAAATCCTGCGCTTCTTCAAGTATTGAATTAAGCGATGCACTGTTGATCCAGATCAGTATAGGATGTTTGATCTCCAGAAACTTTTCCCGCATCATATTCAATAGAAGCAGGGCTTCTGACTTTCCGTTTGCATTTTTCTTTTTTACTGTTTCATTGAGACCAAAAACAGAAAACGCGATTTTCTTATTTTCACTAATTTTTGAATTGTATGAATCCGATTTGGTTATTCCCTCTAAAAGCTGAAAAAGATTTACGGAATCTTCACTCATTTGAATATTATAAACATAGATTTTATTATGTACCCGTTCAAGAATTTCTTTATAGATTGCATCACATAAAACAGGTTCATTACAACGAACAAACGCAATCGTGCAATCGTCTGAGAGATCAAGAAGTGTAACTATCTCTTCAATTTTCATTAAATGAGAGGGGTTTAATTCCATACTTTTACCTTTTAGACTCACAAGTTAATGTAAAACTTTCAACCTTATTCAGCAATGATTTTTATTCATGCCTTCATATTTATTACCTTGGAAGAAGATTTTTCTCTTCGAGAATCGACCTGACTATTGGATTAACATCACACCAGCTTCTCCCATTTTTGTATTCAAGCACGCTGAGGTTATGAAGCAGACCAACAAGTTTTTCGTCTCGTTTTATATCCTTTGTTTCGTATATATTCAAAAGTACTTCATAATCTTCATCGCTCAACTGCGCCTGATATGAGTTTTTAAGTCCATTTATTACTTCTACGACAATATCTTTGTCTATCAACGTTTTTCTTCTGGCTATGGCACGTACTGCTGAATCTCTAATTATTCGTATGAACTCTCTGATAACGCCGCCACTCATGTCAATAATATACTCAAGGGCATCAGGAGTAAATAGGTCAGTCGAGACTCTTTTTGCCACAATTTGTTTCATGAAGGTTCTGCCATTTGTTTCTTTTACATTCTCGTCTTTTTCATGAACTTTGATATTCGGATAAATTATGTCCTCACTAAAATTCATTTTAATCTGGGTGAATTTATTCGAGCTTCGGAGAGAAATTGGAAATGTATAAATGATTTTACAAATTGGCTGAGTTAGCTGAGTGCTATGGCAGTAGAATAAATTTAATGCTTTCTCATAGTCGCATTTTTCAAGGTTGTCAATTATGACAACTACCTGTTTTCCACTTTTTTCGATTTCAGCGATTATGTCATTTATCAAGTTAATTAGTTCAGAAACACGTGGCTGAATCTCCTCTCTTATTTCTTGCCTGGTGGTTGTTTCACTTTTCATCCTTGCCAGTAATTCGATGAAATAAGCAGGTAAACTTAAGCCTGCACCTGCTTCCACCTTATCTTCAGATATCTCTGTCCTTGTTATGGATTTTCCCCATCTTTTTGTTCTTTCAACCAGTGAAGGACTTATATCACAGTTTTCCTGGCACTTTTCCATTATTTTTGTAAGTATTGAAAATAAGACATCTGTGTAGTTGATATCATTGTTATCAAGGAGGTCAAGGACACTAAAATGTACGATAAAAAAACTACCTTCCATTTCTCTGTTCAGGTATGAAACAAGACGGTTTAATGCTGTTGTTTTACCTGATCCTCTATGACCAGTGAAAAGGAGTTTAATTGGCTCGTGAGTTTCAAGGCTAAGTTCAAGGCGGATTTTAAGCTCGTCAATATTTGTTTCATTTTGATCAATTTCGACATAGTAGTTTTTCAAATCATCATTTTGAAGAGCTTTATTTGGATTAAATAGATGGTAAATTTCCTTCAAGTCTCCGGCCATTGTTATACTTCCTTATTACAAATTTATGTGGTTTCAATATGAAGTGTGTGTGATTATGTGGTTTTAATAGGAAGTGTATGTAATGAACAATATATAATCTTTTGAGTACAATGCTTTTTATGAGGCTTCTTATTTTGTTTTAAGGATACCTTCAGCTTTAGATACTCTGTAGTTTCGGCTAAGAGTTTTGGATAACTTACTTCATTTCTGTAGTTTTGGATAAGAGTTTTGGATAACTTACTTTAGGCTTTCCGGAAAGGCCGCTCTCCTGCGTCGAGCGTTGAGTGTCCGGGATATTAGAAAGCAGTATTTACAACCGGTTATTTGGGCATAACATGAAAAATGGGCTTTAAAGTTTTGTTATATGTTTTGGGTATTTCTGTGACACTATTTTTACGAAATAGAAACAGATCAAAACAGGATGAGTATAAGGGTTCATTTGAACAATCAACAGATCAACTATTCAAGTATAATTAACGCTCCACCAAGGTTTCTAATATATTTAATGATTATTATATTGTCAGTCGCAAAGATTTACATTTTATTTTTAGAAAGAATCAAAAACACACAGTCTTAAAAGAGATTGAAGAGATCCTTTCTTTTTAAGTGCAATTTTTATTTTTTAAATGTAATTCTTTGCTAGAATAACTATAGCTTATAGGGGGATATGGTATATGAAAAACTGTATACCAGTTATAATACTTGGCATTTCGTTTATACTGCTAACAGGAACCGGCCTCGCAGCGAATGAAACATACGAAGCGGGAGCTTTTCAACAGGCTTTAGAACAGGAGGGGTTCACCGTACAGGAAGGTGAACTGGGTTACTTCGATTTAATAGGGATGTTAGAGAAAGGAATATTACCTTCTGCATATGGAAACAATCCCACCACAAAATATGTGGCATATTTTGTTCCAGCAGCAACTGGTCAGGGAGTAGATGAACGGATTTCTAAATTAACCAGTACGCTTGGGATGAGCGGGAATACAACTCCATTCTGGAACCTTGGTCCTGATGAAGCTGTTGTTTTCGTGGGAAGAACACCTCCGGAATGCAGGTACTTCAGCTACGATCATTACATAATGCACAGGACGATTGGTAATGAAAGGAGATGGCTCTTTTCCAACATAGCAGATACGGTGAACGACCTGGTTATTAAAACCGAAGGGACTCCAAACGGGTCGTCTGGAAATCCTTTCAATCAAACCACGGTAATAATAATTACGGCCGACAGAGGCATTGACCAACGCATCCGGGCTGCTGCCCAATCTGCGGGATACTCAGACGATATAATTAACACCCAGGTGTTGCCATCAACCATATTAAAAATGGGTCTGGAGAATGATTCCGATACGTTTGCCGCATTTGTCCGCCCAGCCTTATTCAATGACACACAGGCTGGTGAGGATTACATAAATAATACGCCTGCAACTGTTTTCAGGATTACACCCAACAACACTACGGAGCTGGACCCGTATGATTATCCGGAGCTAAGAGTCCGCGGAACCGGGCAAACAGAGTTTGAGCTTATGGATGATCTCGAAGAGCTAAGGATTGCAATTCTTAACAAATATAATGAGTCAAGTGCCACAGAACTTCCGACCAGTCAGGCAGTTCCAGTAGGGAGTGATGCTATCCAGAGAGGAATTAACGGTGTAGGGCCTAACAACGATGCGTGCTATTTATGGACAGCAAACCAGACTGCCTCTTCACCGACACCTCCTTTCGTTAACACCTCGCTGTACTATCCTTTCTTGCGAGAACCGGCAATTACCCTAGGCAACGATTCCAATGAATTCATAATTGTCTATGGGGTTAACCATGTAGCCACAGGAAAGGCGACGTACTCGAACTTCGCAATATACGGAGCAGATGTGTGGAATGGCGTTAGAGCAATTACAGACGCAGATTTCAATGGATCTGCCGAGGAATACCTCCATGACAATCCAAATGCGAAATACCTGTATGTCTACAAGCTCGCCAGGAACTGCAGCGAAGATGATCAATACTGCTATGAGGTTCCCTACGGTGTGGGAGTTCACGGCATAGAGCCGGATCAGCCGCTTTTTGTTGCCTGGAGGGCCTACATGGAGAACACAACAAAAACCGGGCCAGCCTACTCAGAGATAGTATACGACCGGGCTATAAAATTTGATCCAAAGAGTTAAGGGGAAAGCAACCGGGATATAAGGCAAATTCAAACTCTGGCTGATATGTGTTACCTATAACACATATCTTCATTTTTCGTATTCTTCATTTTTCGTATTCTTCATTTTTCGTATTCTTCATTTTTTGTATTCTTCATTTTTTGTATTTACAAGCCAGAGCTGTATTTTATAATACTTTTTTATTGCTTCAGATGGCCAAAATAGATTATTTTAAAATTTTGGCTTATTGTAGGCTTCATTTAAACAAAATCAAAAAATTTCAGTTTATTTTAAGATTTTACGCAAAAATCACTCTATTTCGTCGAGCATAGGGTTGTCCGGAGTTCTGAAGGTTCTGAAAAGCGATTCTCTCTGCTACGCGAGCTGGATAATAGAAACTGGAGTAATCTAAAAAAGACTGCTGAAAAAGAGGTCTCAAAAAAGGTTAAAAAAAGACCAGGGAATAATTTTTCCCTGATTTCTTGATAATTGAGGCTGCCCTTCCGGTTAGAGCTGCGGCCGCCTGTCGATGATTCTCTTTGCCTTTCCTGCAGTTCTTTCGATGCTACCTTTCTCAAGGAGCTCGACATTTGTGCGGATATTCAGGACGGCTTTGAGTTCGTGCTGGACATAATTCTGGACGGCTTTAAGGTCTTTGAGATCGCCGGTAAAGGCATTATCTTCGAGTTCGACCTCGATTGTAAGTTCGTCTAGCATGTGTTTATTACGGTCAAGGATGAGCTGGAAGTGTTCGCCTACCTGCGGGATGCGAGAGATCACGTCCTGGATCTGGGAGGGGAAAACGTTGATTCCTCTTACGATCAGCATGTCGTCGGCTCTGCCCATGAGACGGGAAATTCTTGTGGTTGTCCGGCCACACTCACATTCGGATTCAAGAAGCCTTGTCATGTCGCCTGTGCGGTATCGAACGTTGCAGAAGCCTTCCTTGTTGATGGAAGTGAGGACAAGTTCGCCTTTTTCACCTTCTGATACCTGTTCTCCGTTTTCATCAAGGACTTCTACAAGGAAGTTATCGCTCCAGATATGCAGGCCGTCCTGCTCCTGACACTCAAACCCGATTCCTGGACCGAACATTTCGGACAGACCGTAACAGTCATAGGCTTTAAGGTTGAGCCGCTTTTCGAGCTGCTTCCGCGTGTTTTCGGACCAGGGCTCCCCTCCGAATATAGCGGCTTTTAAGGAGAGTTTGTCTATAAGATCCATTTCTTCAGCGGTTTCGGCAAGGTAAAAGGCATAAGAAGGGGTACAGTGGATTGCAGTTACGCCGAAGTCGATCATCATTTCAAGCTGCCGGGCGGTGTTTCCTGTTGCAGCCGGCACGACCATTGCGCCCATTCTTTCTACACCGTAGTGGAAACCTATGCCTCCGGTAAAGAGCCCGTAATTCATTGAGTTCTGAATAGTGTCGCTTTTTGAAAGCCCAATCATCGTGAGGTCACGGGCGACCAGGTCAGACCAGGTTTCAATATCCTTTGCCGTGTACCCGACAACTGTCGGTTTCCCGCTGGTTCCGGACGAGGCATGGATACGTACTATATCTTCTTTTTTGGCAGCGAAAAGCCCGAAAGGATAGTTGTCCCGAAGGTCGGTTTTCCGTGTAAAAGGCAATTTACGGACATCATCGAGGGTCTTGATGTCATATGGAGTGACTCCGGCTGCTTTGTAATTTTGCCTGTAAAAAGGAACATTGTCATAGACCAGCTTTACGCTGTGTTGAAGGCGTTTTAGCTGTAATTTCTTCAATTCTTCGGGATTCATTGTTTCGTATTTCGGCTGCCAGTATTTCATTAACAGAACCTTCTTTTTTATTTATGAAACCATTATCAGGTTGTAAATTTTAATACATGAATGCCATGTTTCTACATGTCATGATATATTAAGTAATCTAATGAGTAATATAAAACGTTCGGAAAAATCAGGTGTACTGTAATCCTTACTACATATAAACGTTGTTGAGGAGGAGGGTTTTGAGTTGGGAGGTTTGAGAAATCCTGATATTTGCCTGTGATAGGGGAGCAATGAATGTGAACTGACCTGGATTCTATCCGAAAAGTAAAAGAACTACATTTTAGGATAATATTGCGTTGTAACATTTATTTAGGAAAAGAGATGCGTTCCCACCTGAGAAATTCTGGAAGTTCCGAACGGCACTTATTAAGTCTTGTTCAGGAAGAGGTTTGGTATTGGACTCACGGGTTGCGAGCTTCTTATCTCTTCACTTTTATATTATATTTTTCGGAGTAGGCGTTGAAGTATTTCTTGTGGAATAGGTCTTGCTATGTGGTCTTGTAATAGATGAGAACGCAATTTATACTATGCTCTCACTCTATATAATATTTTTAACAAATAATATTATTTTAACTCTATTTTGCTAATATAGAGATCTAATTTTTCTTTACTGGTTTAACCTTATAGCATTAAGCTACGGTACAAGATTGTGGACCACCCCTAAGCTAAACAGGCTTCCCGGCAATTATTGGCAGTAATAGAGAAGTGCTAGAAAGAAGAGACTTTTTATTATTTTCTGGTCTCTTTAGATTTCCACTTTAAATCGTGAAAAACTAAAAGGCTCTTCGTTGTTTTGTGTGGATATCCTCATAATATTTTCATGAAAAACAATACAGCCAAAAAACAATACAACCAAAAACCAATACAGCCTTGAATTGAAAATCATCTTATCCATAGGGGATGACGAAGAGCCTATTTTCTTTGATATGAGAGATTGTAGCCAAAGCAAGGTCATTCAAAACTGATAGTAGTCTAACTAATGTTTGAAATTGGAGAAAAACCAGAAAAAATTAAAAAGACTCTCACTATCTTGAATTTTGAATAATTAGTCAGAGTATGAAATATAGGAGAGAAGTTTTGGATTTGAGATTAACTCTTAAAATTAGTTATTAACAGTAGTTTTCTAAAAAATAATTGAGGTTTATATGCCTCAAAAATCAAATATTCGAATATACAATGAAGTTTGATCCAGTTGCACAGAAAAGCATTTTTTAATTCATACTGCCAGAACCTGATTTGAAGGCTTTCTTATTTCATAAAGACTCTGACGTGAGTCAATGAAATAAAAACGTTCCATTAAAATTTTTTCTTCCTTTAGCCTGTTTATTGCATATCTTACTGTGCGTGAAGGAAGTATTGTTTCACGAATTATGTCTTTCTGTGTCATCTGCCCTTTAGCTTCAAGTGTTTTAAATACCAGCTTTGCCGACGGGGGCAGTTTTTCAAGTTTTTCGTAGTTAATTTCATTCACATTGTTGTTTATAGATTCATTTTCAACAAAAACGATCCCTCATAGTGAATCACCATTTCCATAGAAGGATTCTTTGTTTTTAAACCTTTTGGCCGAAATTTCCAAAAGGAACACAAAAAGGATATTTGTTTACCCAATAATCCAAAAATGGCTTTTTCAATAGCCATTTTTTGTACAATTGTGACTTTCAGTAACCCATATGTAATATGCCCTAAACTAGAGCATAGTATTATTTCAAATATTTGACTAACTTGAAATAAATAATTAGCTAAGACGAGTAATTAGCTAATAACAATCAGTTCAAATGTCCCATCCATACATGAGACTGCAAAGTCATGGAAATGTTTCATGTTATCTGACATCTCTTCGTAAATTGAGTGGGAAATGTATATTTTCATATGCGGTTTTTTGTCAGGATATTTTTTAAGCTCAAGGTAAAGCTCCTTGAATATTTCAATCAGAGTTTTCAGGTTAATGCGTCTGATTATTCTAATATGGCCTATCCCCTCCGAATCAATCATAATTCGGTAATTTTTGTTTTGCTTTAGATTTCGCTCACTTAATCCCATTATTTCTACCGCAATGTATGATTTTTAATTGATTGCTGACTTCACAATTGTGAAGTTATAATTTATATTGTTCACAATCGTGATGATAATTATTTTTTAAGATATAAAAGTGTTTTGTCCACATAACGAACAAATCACTGGAAATTTCCGATGAAACTATTTGAAAAAAGCAATTGTCGCTAGTAAAAAACCGATGGAAGAAAGAGATGAAAGAAAGTGATAGAAGAAAAAGATAGAAGAAAAAGATAGAAGAAAAAGATAGAAGAAAGAGATGAAAGAAATTGATAGAAGAAAAAGATAGAAGAAAGAGATGGAATGCCCCAATGCCCAGATAAGGATTTAAGTTCATCGAGTTAAAAACTGTAAGTTCGAAAACTCCTGCTATATGAGTAATTCACAACAGGAGCTTTGGATTCATTTAGTTTTAAATTTATAAAAGAGTTTGAGATACAAATTTCAGACTTTGTAGAAATCCGGTGGTTGGAGGAACCTCAAATACCTGTGACTCAAGACGTGAAATGGATTTCAATAATTGGATCTGATCCGTTTCTGTCGATTTGAAGAGATTTCTACAGAGCCGAATTTTGAGTATCTCATGCTTCGGAACTTATTGGTGTTCCTTCTTCAATGCTACTGCTTTTCATTTTTCCTTCATGTCCATGTACCTGTTCACGCTCCCTGAGGAGTATATCTGACCAGCTTTCAGCCCATGTTTTGAGTTCTTCAGACTCGAGAGGCGCAGGAACATATTTCTTATTGTTATTCAAAATGCCTCTTGCAAGTTCTCTATATACCTCAGCCTGCTCAGAATCAGGTGCATGTTCAACTACAGTCTGTCCTCGGAGTTCACTTCTTGTAACATCAAGTGAACGGGGAACATATCCGGCAATTGTTGTTTTTGTCTGACGTGCAAAATCATTTATTATCTCTTTTTGAATCGGCTGGTTCATTGAATTTGCAATTATTCCGCTGAAAAGGGCACCGCCGTTGTTTGCATATTTCCTTATTCCTTTGAAGAGATTATTTGCAGCATAGATCGCCATGAAATCCGAGGATGCAACAGTGTATACCTGTTCTGCTACCCCTTCACGGATAGGAATTGAGAATCCTCCACAGACGACATCTCCAAGCACGTCATAGATTACAACATCGGGGTTAAATTCCTCAAAGACATTTTTTTGCCTTAAGAGTTCGATTGCAGTAATAATACCTCTGCCAGCGCATCCGACTCCAGGCTCCGGGCCTCCTGCTTCCACACAGAGAATTCCATTGAACCCCTCATAGACGATGTCACTGATCTCAATTCTTTTTCCGCTTCTCATAGCATCAAGAACCGAAGGAATCGATTTGCCTCCCCTCAGGTTATTTGTGGAATCGCTCTTGGGATCACAGCCTATCTGCATTACTGTAAGACCCAGGTCAGAAAGAGCCGCTGAAAGATTTGATGAGGTAGTTGATTTACCGATACCGCCTTTTCCATATATTGCGATGTTTCTTGCTTTTGTCATTTCATCACCATACAGGGAAACAAACAAATCCGATTTATAAGCTCACACTTCAGCAATAATTGACCTGGAAGTTCTGTTTTTCTTAATTTTGCGGCAAAAATCTCTGCTATTTCTCAATTATGCTTAATTGAAGTCAGACAGTTCATTCAGAGTTGTCAAAAACACAACTGCTAATTCAAATAAAAAGAAAAACACAACCAGTAACTGACAGTTGAAATGAAATAATTGCAAATAACGCCTGTTTAATATAGAGCTTATCAGAAAAGCAGTAATGGAATGCTGAAAAAGTAAGTAGCTTCCTGTATTAGTTTTTTCTTTCTTTTCCCCCATATTGCTAATGATCAGCAATGTTGATGTAGTTTTCCAGTATTACATCCTTTATGGGGATTAATATGGGGAACAAAATAATACATCTAGCACTTGCTTTGATTTTTCTCATAAACTTTACATCAATAGCAAACGCTGGCAAAGAGACTATGATTATAAGTTCGAGGCTAACATCGAGTCCATCAATCTATGGCAACATTGTCACATGGTCTGATACTTTTGGTAACATGGTTGGCATGTATGACTTGACTACGGGAAACATAACCGGACTGGGATATGCACAAAATAGCCCATCTATTCAGGGAGATAAAATTACATGGTGGGATGGTGAAAGCGTGATCGTGTATAACATTTCCACTGGTAAAGAAACTAAAATCGATAATACGAGTACACCAGCGATCTATGGTGATAATGTTGTGTACGTAAGGTCAAAATATGTTGATGGTCAGCCTGCATATTATCAAAACGCTGAGTATAACAGTTTATATTTATACAACCTTAGCACAAGTGAAGAAGTTCAACTAATTCCATATACACATGATCTATTTGGTACGCATCCTCGGTGGGGTTTTTCTACTTACGGAAATAAGATTGTATATGGACGGATGAATCGGGCAGATCCAGGCGAATATAGTGCAAATATTTCCATATACGACATACCTACAAAGAGAATAAGTGACATCAGCAGAACCGGTAGAGCAGGTGGCGGTAAAATTTACGGAAACATTGTCGTGTGGATAGAATATAAAAATAAATTAATGAATGTAATGGATGTCTATATGCGAGATATTGCTAAGCATGAAACACGCCAGATCACTTTTGATGGCAATTCGACTAATCCAGATGTATATGGTGATAGAATAGTGTTGGAAAAAAAATACAGAGGAGGAGAAAAATGGTCGAGTGACATTTACATGTACAATATCTCAACTAACGAGACAACTCGTATTACTGACAGCACTTATGCAAGAGAGCCTGCAATTTACGACGATAAAATTGTATACATAGACTCACGCACTGATCCAGAGCACCGGGAAAACAGAGATATATATTTGTATAATATTTCAGCTTGAAACTCTAAGGCGAAAGGCTCCTTTCTTTTTAGGGCGGGGTATAAAAACTAGAAGGTCCTAGATAAGTTGCAGTTGCAATATTTCTCATTTTTTTCTTTGGTTGTCTCCTAATGTACGAAAATTGTCAAAGATTTATGCACCGTTCACGTTTGATGGAATAAAAAAGGTTCAGGCTCCTGCAGCCCTTAACCTGACTTTTTTTCTGTTTTTGTTTCTTTTATTTATTTCTTGTGAAGCGCCTTAATATGCTTCTAATATTTCCAGGCGTGTTTTTTGAGGGAATAGTTCGAATTGTAGTTTGTCTTGCGATGTGCTTAGTTCTCAAAGAACAGACTAAGATATCCTTCCATGCAAGGCTTATCCAGCCAGATCAAAAGCGAAGTACTTAAGATGTGTTTGTGCAGGTTCTTATGGGTTCAAATCCTATCCCTCGCACTAGAATCTATTATTATTTCATAATGAACGCTTAATAAAAATGATATGATTTATATTCAAATACAAGTTTTTCTTTCCAGGATATTTTAGTTTCGTCTTTAATTTTTATCTAAAGTAACAACCTTATTTATATAATCGGGTATATGTACTCTTTGGTTTTTGGTGGGTATTTTTCAAGTTTACAACCAAACCATATAATATTCTTTAAAATCATAATACTAACTCATACTAACTCAAATTTTCAAAAAAGTAGCATCAAAATAGTGAGAATCACAGCCTAAGGGCTGTAATCAAAATTTATTACTTTAAATTTGCAGATGTCATGAAAATAATTTATTCAATTAACTGGTAAAGATTCTAAATAACAATTAATACCTTCTTTCTCTATTTTTTTAATTTCTAATGCATATTTATCTTTTACATATAAAGCTTTATAAAAGCTAACTTTCTCACCTTTATTTATATAATGTTCGCAAACTCTATTATAAACTTCTTGAGCATCACTACGTTTTATCTTCAATCCAAAAATAATACCTTCTAACTTATTTTTTTCATATTTCTTTACATATTCTCCGTGAAAATATTTTTTAAACACTAGCATACGATATTCTTTTTCATATTTCCAGTCACAATATTTGGTTGTAAAACATTCCCAAACTTGATTTCCAACTTCTGTTTCATTTAAGTTTAATGTATTTACTTCATCTGGACATTCAGCTTTATATTCTACTTCCCTTAGTTCATTAATGTTTGAGTTCAAATCGCTTGAGTCCAAAGTTAATCTATACATATCGTTTAGTTTCCCAGATCTAGAATCAAATACTAGGGATTTTTTAGTTTTGAAACAAAGGCATACTCCCCTGTGACTATCGGCATAGTGACTCCACATCAAGATGCTATCATTTCTTGTGCTGAAACAGCAGACTCTAGGTAGAATACTGGAATCAATATCTGAATAAGATACAATTTTCTCTCCCTGTCTTGTTGACTTCCCATTTTTTAGATCATCTTCAACTTTTCTCTCAACGTTTTCCTTTTTCCACCCATATTTTACATGATAAGCGATCCACTCTTTTTTTGTGCCTTTTTTGCAGAGAGTGATTTTGCAATCAAAAGGATCATTAAATTCTGTGGGATCACGAAAGAATAATTGATTGTTTGATAAATTATTTAAAAAGTTGGTGCTTATTCTATGATACTTATAAAATAATGGTTCTTTGTCTATCTTTTCATCATCCATAGTACGCAAAAAGATAACATTCAATAAATCTGTTTTGAAATAAGCCAATATAAAGTATTATAAAATATTTTATCTGAACTTTTAATTAATCTTAATTCTGTCTTTTTGTTAGGTTGTTTAGTTGCTTGTGAGCCTATCCCAAAACCCAAAATTAAGTCTCTGAATTTCAACTTGAAATGACCAATTAGCTTCCGATAATGAAAATGACTATGGGACTTTTATTGATGTGAAAAATAAATTGATTTTGGGAAGAAAGAAAATAGCAGTTTATAAAGAAAATAAAGAAAGTTTTTCTTAACCTTATTTTGTTTAGTTGTAATCTTTGGATGTGAATTGGTTTTTCACATGCCATATACGAGCTCGCTTAAGGACTTATCTGCTTGTCCAGGATAGAATGAGAGGAGACGATTTCAATAAAAATATAGGGACTACGTGTGAGTTGTAAGGGATAAAATAGTCGATAAAGTCTCCTGCCAATGCTCATAACAATATTAGACAATACTTACACTCCGCTTTCTAAAGCGTTTTATTCTCTGAGGATGTTGACAGTAATTGTGCATAGGAACGGTGAGATCGCTAGCAGACATCAAATCCTGCCAGCTAATCTCCTTTTTTTCCTTAGTGTGGCTTAGGGCTTCTTTGAAGTACCCTCTTGCATGGCCCTTACTTCCTCCAATCCAATTGCCTGTCCACCTACCCCCCAGATTCCGCTTTTTACTTCCTGGACTACTACCAATGTATAGCTACGGAGGTCTTCTCCCATGAACGAGACTACAACGTCTGTTACGTCCTTGATAAGCTTCTTGATCTCTTCCTCGGGAATACACCTTCAATGAGTTTGATATCAACAAGTGGCATTTCTTCTACCCAATATGTACAGTTTAGATTTTTAGACAATGTTTTTATTTAATTAATTATATAATATTTCTTACTATAAATACGCTATTTATAAGGAGAATCAAAAAGTGTTTCTCAAGGGTTATTGATCTTATAGCAACTAGTAAACTGAGCCTTACTTTTAAATACAGAACACAAAAATATATTACAGGACTAATTTCGAGTAATAGCTTAAACTCAAACCTATGAGGACACATGACAGTCAATACCGTCATTAAACCAAGCGACAAAAAAGCAAAGGATGCAGCATCTTTCTCGAAAATTCTCAGGCAGCATCTTCCGAGACTTACACAGGAGTATAATATCAGCTATCTGGGGATTTTTGGTTCTTACATTCGGAAGGAACAAAAAGAGAATAGTGATCTTGATATTCTTGTAGAATTCTCTAAAGAGCCTGACCTCCTTGAATTCGTCGGGCTCAAACAGGAACTTTCAGAAATTCTCGGCGTAGAAGTAGATCTTGTCATGAAAAGTGCTTTAAAACCGAGGATAGGGGAAAGGATTCTTGAAGAGGTCGTGCAGATATGACTGAGCGTGATGTAGGAGATTATTTGCAGGATATCCTTGAAACGATTGAAAGTTGTGAACGTTTTATTGAAGGCATGGATTTCGATCAATTTGTTTCCGATGAAAAAACAGTTTTTGCCGTAAATCACGCACTTGAAATTATTGGGGAAGCAGCAAAACATGTTCCTGAAAAGGTAAGAGAGGAATATCCGTTCGTTCCCTGGAGAAAAATGGCAGGAATTAGAGACGTTATAATCCATGCTTACTTTGGTGTAAATTTGAATATCATCTGGAATACTGCAAATGAAAGATTGCCTGAACTAAAAAAGGATATTCAAAAGATACTGGAAGAAAAAAACTTGGAATAAGTACTCTTCAAAATCTTCATAATTTCATTCTTCTTTTCCTTCCGGACAAAGCGTATGATCAGTAAACTAGAAACGCCTTTCACATCCCATCACATGTTTACAGGCTTTCCATTTATTGCATAATTGGCAAATTCAGGGTCGGCTTCTTTAGGAACGAATTTCTGATCCGTACAACCTCATTCACCATATCGAACCGTTCTTGTCACGCTCGACGAAGGAGAGCGGCGTTTTCAAAAAATGAAAAATAGCAAGATATAGAATAAAAGTGACATAAGAACATATAAACATAATTAAAAACAGAACAGAGTTCTACTCAAAAATGCTCTGTTTCGTTTGCTTTATCGCTTTTTACTATTTCTTCAAGCCTCTTTTTTCTTATATCGATTGCTGTCTGCCTCTTTCTTATCTCTATTGCTATCTCTTTCTTCTTTTTTTATAGAGCCACCAGGCTAGCTGGCGGAGGCGTTCTATATCAGCTGTGAATTAAAAATCGGTTTCTGGAGTTAAGTAAAACAACTCCTCTAACCTTCGAATCGAGACGTTTTCCTTCAGAATCTCATCTTTCTACCTGCGATATCGGTTTTCAGGTCACTATTTTCTTAAACGGCAGGCAGGCCTCTAGGCCGTGCGGCGTAGTGAGGAAAAACTTAAAAATTCCTATCCGGCTCGGGTCTGGATAAACAAGTTAATCCGGAATCGGAACAAATCCTATCATCATTCAGGATACTGAAACCGGATATTATTCAGATGCATTTATTCATCTGGATCCGGTTCAAATACTAAATTATTCCTGAACTTTCTTTTTTGCCGCAAAAATTAGGATAATGAGAAACTAGCTTACATTTTTGCTGATTTCCCGATTTATATATCCATTAATGCGAATGGAAGAGGTGATGTCAAGAGCAAAACATACTGGAGACAAACTAACTACGAAAAACAGGTCTCTTACGGAGTAATGATTAATGTCAGGAACAGAACTTACTGAAAATGAACTTATCGAGGACAGAATCGACCTATCACGGGCTACATGTCCCAACAGGGAACAGAGAGCAAACGGTATTAATGTCTGGTATGGAAAAGCAAGCGATCTTGTAAAAGAAGCCCGTTCAGGCTGCCTGAGGCAAAGAGAACGGAATTTTCAGCAGTCAAGTGGTTGTGTTCTGAACTTCTATCTTTCAGTAAGGATCGGAACAATCCGTGACGCTGTAGCTATATATCATGCACCTGTTGGCTGCTCGTCTGCAGCACTCGGCTACCGTGAACTCTACAGACACGTGCCTGTTGAACTTGGCCGTCCTGCAAATTACGACCTCCACTGGATGACAACAAATCTCGGCGAAAGAGATGTGGTCTACGGTGCCGGTGAAAAGCTCAGAGAAGCAATAAAGGAAGCCGAAAGACGGTACAATCCTAAAGCGATCTTTATACTTACGTCCTGTACTTCAGGAATAATCGGAGAGGACATAGAAGGGGTTGTCTCACAGGTCCAGCCCGAAATAAAAGCAACAATAGTTCCTATTCACTGTGAGGGCTCACGATCAAAGCTTGTCCAGACAGGGTATGATGCCTTCTGGCATGCAGTCTTAAAATACCTCGTCAAAAAATCGGAAAAGAAACAGAAAGATCTGATAAATGTAGCCAGTATGCTCTCCTACACCTGGCAGGACAGACTGGAAATAAAGCGTCTGCTGGGAAAAGTCGGTCTTAGAGTTAACTTCATCCCTGAATTCGCCTCTGTGGAGCAGTTTGAACAACTTTCCGAAGCTGCAGTTACTGCACCCCTGTGCCCGACTTACACTGATTATCTTGCACGTGGACTTAAGCAGGAATATGGAGTTCCTTATTTCCTCTATCCCTCACCAATGGGAGTTGCTCACACCGATGAGTGGCTGAGGGAAATCGGGAGGCACACTGGAAAAGAAAGGGAAATGGAATCCCTGATCAAAGAAGAACACGAAAAATGGCTTCCAAAACTCAAGGCAATCAGGCAGGAATTTGAAAATTTCAAAGGCAATGGAGAGAAAGTAGAAGTGCTGGGTGCACTTGGGCAGGGAAGACTTCTGGCTCAGGTCCCGTACTTTGATGAAATTGGACTTAAATCCTCAGCTGCAATGTGCCAGGACTTTGACAACCTCATCCTCAAGGACCTTGAAAAATTGCTCGCCCAGATGGGGGACTTTGACATTCTGGTAAATACCTTCCAGGCCGCAGAACAGACACATATAACAAACCATAGAAATCCCGATATCGCAATGACCTGCCCGTTCCAGGGAGGGGCATTCAAGCGCGACAAGGGTGTAACAAGGGTGCATGCCTTGAGGTCCGATGCACATCCATGGAGTACCCAGAGCGGCTATACGGGAGCGATTGCATTTGGAAACTTCCTTTTGCAGTCACTAAAAAGCCATTCTTATCAGCGGACTATGAAGGAAAAGACGCTGAGTACATATAAAGACTGGTGGTACAAACAGCCAAATTCGCTGTATTATCTTAAAGCAGAGGAGTAAATAGGTGTAATTATGGGAATAAGTGAACCTTTAGAGACAAATAATGTTATATCAGGTGCTATTGAAGCACCACGTTACTCCTGCGCACTCGCAGGGGCTTATTCAACTGCAGTAGGGATATTTGGAGTTGTTCCCATACTCCATTCCGGGGCAGGATGTGGAATAGGGCAGCTTTTTGGTCAATTTTACGGTGGTGGCCAGAACGCTGGAGGTCCTTACGGTGGAACAAGCACCCCGTGTTCCTCTTTAGTTGAGGAACATGTAATTTTCGGCGGCGAGAAAAAACTTGAAGCGCTTATTGAATCAACGGTAGAACTTGTAAATGGAGAAGTATTTGCAGTCATCTCTGGTTGTGTCCCTTCACTTATAGGAGATGATGTGGGAGCCGTTATCAGAAGATATAAAGAAAAGAATCCTGAAGTTCCAATCATACATGTAAATACTTCAGGCTTTGCAGGTACCTCATACGACGGCTACGAGTACTTTTTCGACGCTGTGATAGACCAGCTCCTTGAAAAAGCTCCGAAAGAAAAAGGATTGGTAAACGTGTTCGGGATAGTGCCTTCACAGCACATATTCTGGAAAGGCGAAGCAAGGGAGATAAAAACCCTGCTTGAAAAAATAGGCTTGAAGGCAAATCTGATTGTAGGAGAATTTGAAGCACTTGAGAACCTGAAGAAAATTCCGGTTGCTGAATATAATATTGTCCTCTCAAGCTGGATAGGGCATAAAACAGCAGAAAAACTCGAAGAAAAGTTCGATACTCCTTATATCTCCTTCCCAGGAGTACCAATAGGACCAAAACAAACCTCGGAATTCCTGAGAGTTATAGGAGAAAGGTTAGATGTTTCAGCCGATGTCATTGAAGAACTGATTGCCAGAGAGGAAAAGCGAGCTTACAGATTTGCAGAATTTGTTGGTGATATACTCCTGATCACCAGGCCGCATCCTTATTTTGCGGTTGTCGCTGACAGTAATTCGGCTGTAAGCATTACAAAATATCTTGCAAATGAGATGGGTTACCTGCCTGATATTGTTCAGATAACAGATAATCCACCTGAAGAAGCCCGTAAACTGATAAACGAGGAATTGACAACCGGCCTTGAAACCCCTGCCTGGCCTGAAATAATATATGAAGTGGACGCATACAGGATTCGGGAAAATTTGAAAGACAGAAATTTCCTGTTCCTGCTTGCAAGTTCTCTTGAAACTCCTATATCCGGTCCGGAGTTTAATGCCCTACATCTGACGGTTTCATTCCCTTCATATAACCGCGTGATACTTGAACACAATTACGCAGGGTTCAGTGGAGGGCTTACTCTCGTGGAAGACGTTATGAGTACATACGCAGGGCCTTTGTGAGTGGGTTTAGCCTCAATTTCCACTCATTTCTTTTTTTGGAAAATCTGTGGAATATTTTATGAACCCGAGCAAGTCCTGGTTATTATGCAGCTTAATCATAACATATTAAATATATTTTATTTTGGGTGTGGGTACGGGACTTTCACATACCTGCATCAAAAATAATTAACGGAAAAATCTACGCTGCTGATATAGAAGAATCCATTGTAAGCCGTGTTGCTCAAAGAGCCATTGAAGAAAATTTAAAACATATAAACAAAACATATAAACAATGCTCTATGACTTTATTCGTGAAGGCTCAGGGCTTGAAGCTGAAAGTGTGGATTATGTTATGCTTTTTAACATTCCTCATGCAGA
Source organism: Methanosarcina sp. DH1 (assembly GCF_020804205.1). Lineage (NCBI taxonomy): Archaea > Methanobacteriati > Methanobacteriota > Methanomicrobia > Methanosarcinales > Methanosarcinaceae > Methanosarcina > Methanosarcina sp. DH1. Next base: position 188,723 of record NZ_WJBJ01000022.1, read on the forward strand.
AAGACCCAAAGAGTTTCTTTAAGAAGCTTACCGAATCTTAAAACCGTCGATTAGGCGTTATGCACTGGAATCACGATCCTGAAACTCCTCGAGGCAACGATCAGGCCCAAACCGGAACAGTGCATCAAGTGGACAGGTGAGGCAGGGCTTAAGTTCGAGAACAAGCACGATCTCAAGCCCATATTATTATGGGCTTGTTTTCTCAAGGTCTGTAGAGAAATGAAGCGTTTTTGTGGTTATAATGAAACTCTTGATGTTCGATACTACTTATTTCTGTTATAAAACTTTCAGTAAGACCGTAGAAACGGTTGAGGCTTTTGATAGGGAAGAATCCATAACCGATTCTCTGGTCATTTTTGTTAATGTTGAGAATGAAGATGAAGTCCAAAAGGATAAAGTTGTCAGGAAAGCCGTTAATAATATCAGGTGGCTGGCTAAAAAAGCCGATAGAAATAAAGTGGTTCTGCATTCTTTTGGGCATCTCTCAGAGAGTAAATCAAGTATAGAGTTTGCCGAAGACATACTTAATACAATTAAAGAAAAACTAACAGCAAAGGGTTTGGAAACCTCAATGACGCCATTTGGATATTTACTTGAATTTAAAATCCATGTAAAAGGTGAATCACTGGCAAAGGTCTGGAAATCAATATAATTTCACTTTGATTCGTCTACCTGGTAATTTGTTCAAAATCTTTTCGATTTTCTAATTGAGTCGTTCGGGCTGTATTGAAGCCTTATCAGGATCTTGTTGCGAGGTTTTATTGAGGTTTTGCTTTCTATTGAATTTCTTTTGGTTCAAAAACTCAGTTTGGCTCGGCAATTATTCTGATTATACTCAGCATCCCGGGTTTAAAAGAATTTACTATAAAGCCCATAGCACCTATTTTCATGGATTCCGTTATCAGTATCTGCTGTCCAAGGGAGGAAAACATTGCCATCTTTGCTTCACGGTCTATAAGAAGGAACTTACTTAGGAACGTTTGAAATATAACTTCAAGTTTTCATTTCTGGAATTACTCTATAATTCCATTTTCCCAAATAATCATCAAATACAATTTTCATATTTTTCTTGAAGTTTTCACTTACTTTTCTTGCTGTTGCATAAACTTTATCCTTGATAGTCGAAAATACTTTCAATCCTGTTGATGTAGAAGTCTTATCAATAAGGCTCTTAACCACATCAATACTGCTGAAAACGGCACCTTTACAGGCAGATGTTACATGGCAGAATAACCTATGTTCAATTGGATTATATTTCGAAGTGTATGGTGGATAGTGAGCCATTCGAATCTCAATTCCAATTTCATTTACCAGCTTTTGTAAGTCTTCCTTGAAAATATAATGTCTACTTGAGTTGCTTCCACCACCATCTGCCAAAACTAGAATGCTGTTTGCCTTAAGGTAATTTTCCTTGCCGTAATTTTCCCACCATTCTTTAATACAGTCACAACAAAATTCACTCGTATCCTTACTGGTTCCTAAAGTGATGTAGCCTTCATTAAGTTTAACGTCGTATATGCCATGTGGAATAACAACACCATTTGAAAATGTACTGAAGTCGTGATCGTATACTTTTACCGTTTCAGTACAATAAAATTTTCCATCTCTGTAGAAATTACCTATGAACTCTTTTTTTAACATCTATACTGATAATCGGATTTTCGCTTTTAGAGTAATTTTCTTTTAACTCGTTAATTCTCTCAAATTGCTTGTTTCTGTCTTTACAGTCTTTCATTGTGACAGCTTTATTCATTTTTCGTTCTACAAAATCGTGTTTCTTCAATAGCTGCTTTACCACATATGGTGATATATTCATATCTCTCGATTTGAAAGCATTTGAAATACCTTTAAGGGAGAGGTTTGTCCATTTTAGTTCTTCATCCATAGGACTTCCAGCAGTATGATCTTTTAAGATCTCAAAGAAAACTTCATCGATATCTTCTACAGTGTCGATGATTTTCTTTTTACCTCCACCAGGCTTTCGAATCCTGTCATCTGGAGTTTTTATACCATTAGTGATTTCATTAATTCCAGCCATGATAGTTTGGAAATGACAGCCAAGTACACTACTTATATACTTTTGTCCACCATGACCTAACTTCATTGCTTCTATGGCTGCGTATCTCCTTCTGTCTCTCTCATTCAAAGAATAAAAAAATGATTTCATTTGTTTTTCGGTTTCTTCAGAATATTTTTCGCGAAGCATCCAAGTAGATTCCTTTCTGGTTTGTAATGAGTTCAAGCAGAATTATCTTAAAGCAATGAAAATATTTGAATTTATATTTTTGTCATTCCTTAACAACATTTTCCAATTTGTATTTTCTGACACTATCCGGCGCTATTATATTCATTAATACAAGGTCCGGCTTTGCCTCCATATATGGTTCAATAGCTTCATCCTCATCAGCCACTTCAGCAACCACTTCATGCCCGTGCTTATAAAGTGTATCCCGGATTGCCATGCGCATAGATTCGGTATTTTCCACGATAATGATTCTTGCCATTTCTCCTCCATTTTATATTTATTAAGAAAAAATCGATTTTATTTTTCTACTTCTTACGTATATTTTTAATTAAATACTTCATAGTTTACGTCTATGTTAAAATTTTTCATAGAGATACAACGATTATTTATATTAAATTTTTTTATCAGTTTCTATATAGGACATATCCAATCTTCCAGCATATTACATCACCCCGCCTAAATTCATAAAAAACTCGAACACTTAATTCTCTTAATCGCAACCGTTGCGCCGGTTGATCACGCCGGATAGGGTTTGGGGATAAGGTTCTCGAATCCAAAAGTTGTCTCTTTTTCGATCAAACCTTTTTTGAAAAGGTTTGCGGTCAAGCCTTTTTTGAAAGAGTTTTTGTTGCACTGCTTATGGGGTAGCGTCCTGAAAATTCTGTAAAATTTGACTAACGATTCACAGGCTTTGTCTTAAAACCTATGTATTTTCCTGTTATTTCCAGCAATTCGCCGCTGGAATTGAAGCAGAACGAGCTAAAATAGATAGGTTTTATGATAATCACCGTATTAAATGCTCGACAGCTAGGAGCAGGCAAAACAGTAGGCACGAAGCTACTTTCCTCTTTATTCTACTGTATCTCTCTCATAATTTCTTTTGCAAAGGAACCTTCGAAAATACTGGGAATACAGGAGGTTTATATATTTTTCAATATGTTTGTGTACAAATAAAAAAATCAAAAAAACCATAAAGTTAAATACTTATTTTTTAATAAAGTGTGATTATAAAGGTGATGAGAAATGTTAATGAAATTTAAGAAAATAAAGGAAAATCCATTATTATTAAGTCGTTATATAAAATACAAATGTTTATCAGGATTCCTTAAACAAAGTTGTATAAAAGAAGTAAATGGGTTAATATATGAATTCGATTTTGATACAAACTCTAATTTTATAAAAAGAATGTATTTCAACATATATGAAAATGAATTAATAGAGTTGATGAAGGCTAATTTGGATAAAGGGAGTGTCTTTCTTGATGTAGGTGCAAATGTAGGGTACATTTCTACGGTTGGAGCAGGTTATGTGGGAAAATCGGGTCAAGTTCATTCTTTTGAGCCTGTACCACAACATGCATCATATCTAAAAAATATAAAAAAGATGAATCCCGAATATAATATTTTTGTAAATAACTGTGGATGCAGTGATGAGGAAGGATATTCAAAAATAGATGTATCAGTTTCAAATATTGGATGGAACACAATGGTTCCAAATTTTATGGATATTGCGGATAAAAAAGAGAGTATTATTGTCCCATTGTATAGACTTGATGATTATATCTTTAAGAATAATCTAAAAAACATATCGTTTATTAAAATTGATACAGAAGGTTATGAATTAAAGGTTTTAAAGGGATTACAGCGCTACTTTGAGAATACAAAAGTAGCTGAGAGACCACCTATATATTGTGAAATTGCCCCAGGTGCTTATCCTTTATTAAAATTAAGCTTAAATTCGTTAAGCAATTATATGGAACAATACTCATACTATGCATTTGATATTTTTGGCAACAGTAGAATGATAGATATTTCAAAACTACAAGAGACAACTAATGTATTATTTAGGTGTAGTGAATAACAGCTTTTAAGTTTTATAAAAGGCTGTTTAATCCCAAAATTATTTTGTTTTTTAATTTCTTTATTACAATTACATATCGTATACAGTTGACCCACTATTTTACTCCAACTTATAACTTGTTTCATTTTACATGATTATTGCACAATACTAAAATGGAATTGGAACTTACTCAACGTTTAACTTTTTGCGCCATCTGCTGTTGTATTGTGTATTGAACTTTCAAATGGTTTTGAATGCGAAATTATTTCAGGATACCAATTTTATAAAAGGTAAATTGATAAATTATTATAGATTTTGGATTTCTGATGCAAAAAATCGGACTTTGTTACAAAACCAGTGTAAACCTTTATATTAGGAAAGTTAATTAACCTCATCAACTGGAAAATGAAAGGTTGCGGTTAAGCCTTCTTGAAAAATAGTTGTGACCACGCATGCCGCGTGAGTAGAAAAGAAATTTGAGTAAATTAGCTGTCTTGACCAAGTTGAAAGCCAATCTTACTTGCTCTTAGTTTGGCTATACCGACTCATCTAAGTATCTTCATTATAGTTCAGCCTTCTTGAGCAAAGCGGAATGTAGCGAATGGGGCTTCATGCTGTTGCGACTACGTCCCAACTCCCAGAAAATTGGAGATTTTCTGTGATCCTTTTGAGCGTAATGGTCATCAAAAATAAGAATAAAACCAGAGCTAAAAAATAAGACTCTAAAAGCCGTTTCTACTTCATTTTTATCTAAGTTCTCTGGGCTGTTTGTTTTCAGGCAGTTCTGGCAGGGGCATGGTATTGATCAGGATAGGGCTTTCGACCTCTTTTGCTCTTTCAACCACAAGTTCTTTTCCTTTCTGGGTAAGTGCAAAAAGTGGAACTGCAGTGCCTACCTGAGCGAGAGGTTTTGCAAGATCTCTTACTGGTTTTGAAGAGCAGCTCGTTGTAATATCAACATTTTCCAGAAGAGTCTGAGCTTCTTCCCTGCTGATACCTGTCACGTGTACACCAATTACTATCAGATCAAGTCCGAGTTCAGTTTCAAGCTTTCTTAATTCTTTTGCGGTACTGGCAAAGGCCACCGTTACTGCGATTTTTTTACAACCGAGTTCAGATGCCTTTCTAACTCCTGCAACAGGGTCCATTTTTGCAGTTGAAGGGTCAAGAACAATTCCGCCTCGTTCGGTTATCCCGTTAATAATGCCTTCGATAGGTTCAGTTTCGACAAGACCGGACATTCTACCTCCCATTCCCTGGACAAGGGCAGGGTTGCTGGCTATGACAGTTCCTGCGCCGTCACAGGCAGTCACCGTTGTATCAAGCAACTCCCGACGAAGCCCGGTCATCATAACCTCGGTTGCTCCAAATCCTACAAAATCCTCCAGTTCCAGCTGTCACTTATCGGTAAATATCCCGAAATCGCGGATTCTGAATTCCATGTTCTTCTTAACTTCTTCCGGAGTTATCTTCTGGATTCCGCGCACCTTGGCAAATATAGGGCACCACTGTACTTCAGGCCCTCCTACTTCGATAACCTTCCCATCCTTTACTACTACTCTGGTTTTTCCCATTAATTCCATTATGTGGGGCATTTTACACCTTCTCAAACTTAAAAAATATAAAATTTTAAGAAACTAAAAATCAGGAGAAATTTCAGTTAAAGTTAAAGTAATTTATACTCAGGTAAATTTCAGTTAAAGTCAATGTAATTTATAAAAAAATTATTAGATTGGTTTAAAAACCAAAAATTATTTTAGCCTATATGAAGGAAATTTACCTCTAAAGCCCATAATTAGTCCTCTTGAGCAAAGCAAAAAGGACAGCGGACTTCAGGCACAGCTCGGGAAGTGAAAAGCCGGCGGTGTAGCCGGAATACTACGTGTATTTTTACCAGCCGCGTTCCTGAAGGGCTTCCTGTTCAGGGATAGTGTCTGCGCTGATGCCTTTCATGCCTGCACCCACGCCTTTTGAGATTTCTGCAAGTTTTGCAGGATTGTCAAAGTTATTTACGGCTTCAACGATAGCTTTTGCCATCTTTTCAGGATTCTCGGCTTTGAAAATACCTGAACCTACAAAGACCCCGTCTGCACCAAGGCGCATCATGAGAGCAGCATCGGCAGGGGTTGCAACTCCACCGGCTGCAAAGTTTACCACAGGCAGGCGCTGCATTTTTGAGGTTTCGACTACAAGTTCTATCGGAGCTTCGATTTCCCTTGAAACCAGAATCAGCTCTTCTTTAGTCTTCCCTGCAAGTGCACGGATTTCGCCCTGAATCTGCTTCATGTGCTTAACTGCCTGGCTTACATCTCCGGTTCCAGCCTCTCCTTTAGTTCGGATCATGGCTGCTCCTTCGTTAATTCTCCTGAGGGCTTCTCCGAGTTTTCTGGCACCGCAGACAAAAGGCACGGTGAACTGCGTTTTGTCTATGTGGAAGTAGGGGTCAGCAGGGGTCAGGACTTCAGACTCGTCCACCATGTCAACGCCCAGGGCTTCTAAAATTTCGGCTTCGACAAAGTGTCCGATCCTGGCTTTTGCCATTACAGGAATTGTAACCGTCTCAATAATTTGCTGGACAATTTCAGGGTCGGCCATCCGGGCAACCCCACCCACTTTTCTTATATCTGCTGGAACAGCCTGGAGGGCCATAACAGCAACTGCTCCGGCTTCTTCTGCGATCCTGGCCTGTTCCGGGTTTGTAACATCCATGATTACACCCCCTTTCTGCATTCTTGCAAAGCCCCTTTTGATAAGTTCGGTCCCATGTCGTAATTTTTCAAAGTCCATGAATGTCGTCCTTGTAGTTCAGTTATATATTCTAAAAGAAGTTGATAGAAGTTGATAAAAGTTGATAAAAGTTGATAGAAGTTGATTGAAGTTGATATGACAAAGTTAATTGACAAAGCAAAATTACTGAAAATAAACAGATGAGTTTTACCTCATCAATTTACAGCGTTTTTAATGCCTTTTGTAGCCTTAAGATCTAAATTAGCCTTGGCACCAGAGAACACAAATTAAAGTTACACTTTCTCAAGAGCCTGTTCCAGATCTGAGATTATATCTTCTATATCCTCAGTACCTATGGAAAGGCGTATGTAATCTGGCTTAACCCCATTTGCTTCCTGCTCTGCCGGGGTTAATTGCTGGTGTGTGGTACTTGCTGGGTGGATAACAAGACTTTTAGAATCTCCGATATTTGCAACGTGTGAAAGCAGCTTCACAGAGTTAATAAACTTTTTACCTTCTTCCACGCCACCCTTTACACCGAATCCTATTAATCCACCATAACCACCTTTGAGATATCTGGATGCAAGTTCATGGCTTGGGTGATCCGGCAAACCTGGATAATTGACCCACGAGACCTTCGGATGTTTTGAGAGGTATTCTGCCACCTTAAGTGCATTTTCCGAGTGCCTCTGTATCCTCAGATGCAGGGTTTCAAGTCCCTGAAGCAGCAGGAATGAATTAAAAGGTGAAATCGCAGCACCTGTATCTCGAAGGAATTGCAGCCTTGCTTTGTAGACAAATGCTACGTTCCCAAGCCCGGAGAAGTCTGAAAATGTGTCCCAGTATTTCAGGCCGTGATACTCTGGATCAGGATCTGTGAATTCCGGGAACTTACCGTTATTCCATGGGAACTTTCCGGAATCGACTATAGAACCGGCAATGGAGTTTCCATGCCCGCCAATGTATTTGGTTGCTGAATGCACAACGATATCAACTCCATGTTCAATAGGCCGGACAAGTCCTACAGCACTTGTGTTGTCTACGACAACCGGAATTCCGGCTTTATGAGCAATGTCTGCAATTGCCTCAAAATCTGGGACATCAAGCTTCGGGTTACCCAGTGACTCAATATAAACAGCCCTGGTTTTCTCATTAATGGCTTTTCGGTACGCCTCTACATCAGTTGAATCTACAAATATTACTTTTCTTCCCAGTTTGGGGAAAGTGTATCTAAAAAGTTCATAGGTTCCGCCGTAAAGATTGTTTCCGGATACTATTTCATCCCCGACTCTAGTAATAGTTAACAGAGCATAGGTTATTGCTGCTGAACCTGATGCAACTCCAAGGGCTCCAGTCCCACCTTCAATGGCAGCGATGCGCTTTTCGAACACATCAGTAGTGGGGTTCATTATACGGGTGTAGATGTTGCCAAGCTCTTTGAGCCCAAAACGATTGGCTGCCTGATCTGCATCCTTGAATGCATACGAAGTAGTCTGATATATAGGTACTACAAGTGCTCCTGTAGCTGGATCCGGGTTCTGTCCGGCGTGAAGGGCAAGTGTTCCTAATTTATAGTTATTAGTCATTGGAATTCTTCTCCTTGTTTACCTGAAGGTCGTATTTTTCAGCGATTTCCTGGAATGTGTCTACAACATAGCGAACTTTCTCCCACGAAAGCCCGTATGTATTAAGTTTCCAGACTCTTGTGGCTCCTGCAAATTCTCCGACAATACCCTTTTTTGAAAGTTCGTCTGAAAGGAAGAAACCTCTGCGTTTATTTTTCTGCGCTACAAGATCGAAGCTATTGATGGTATCAACTTTGGAAAGGGTATGTTTGCGTGGATACTCTGAGACGACTTTACTGCCTTCAATAGCGAGCAAGCCATCGATCAGATAATTCGATTTTTTCAACTCGTCTTCCCAATTCTTTACTCTCTCCTTAACCGTAGGGAATGAAGCCATCATGCCTAGCAAAGTTGAACCCATCAGTGTGCAGCCAAGCATCTCGACTTCTTTTACTCCAAACTTGCGTTTGGTTAGATCGCCAGTCATCTGAGTTGTGCGGAATATCCTGGGAGCCCATTCTTCAGTTGTTGCCAGTACTCCAGAAGGTGCAGGGGATGCCATGCTTTTGTGGCCTGAACCTACAACAAAATCCGCGCCGATATCTTTTCCGTCAACCGGCCTGACGCCAACAGTATATGCCCCGTTATACAGGAAAGGAATGTCATACTGGTGGGCAACTTTTGCAATGCCTTTTACATCGTGCTCGTTTGCATACTGGTAATCAAAGTGGTCGATCATTACCAGTACAGGTAATTTACCTGTTTCCTGCTTAACCGCTTCAATTTTCTCAGCAGTAGCATCTGCAGTCACAATATTGTGTTCGTTTAGGGGAACTTCTCGAACTATTCCTCCTGCTCCTTCTACTGCTAGGAATTCTGTATAATGAGCAAGAGCCGAGACTATTACGGAATCACCTTTGTTGACCAGAGATGATGTCACTGCCTGGAACCCTCTCCTTGCACCTGGCACTACTCGAGCCACATCCATGTTAACGAAGCTTGCAAGTTGTTCATGAAAGGGAGCAATAGGCGGACTGTTTATTTTATCAAGCCTGAAAGGTTTGCGGCAGGCATCACAGGTGGAATAGCCGTCGCCATATGCTATGAGAGCTTTTCGTGCTTCGGGTGTAAGCCTTCCTGCTGCCTGGATTGGCTGTATATTGATGTTTGTTTCTTCTCTGGACCGGATATCAATATTATCAGCTATTTTTCTTACTTCCGGGGTTCCGGTATCATTTTCGATATCATCCAGAAATTTTCTGACCTTATTTACACTTTCTTTAATGGTGTTTTCTTCTTCTGGGCTTTTGGTATTTGGAAGCCTTTGTCTAAGGATCTCCCTAATATCTTCAAGGGCAAAAAGTGCCTCAAATGTTTTTTGTGTTCTTATATCCATATACTACCCCTAAGCTGAGACCCGGAATCGAACCGGGATATAATGGAGTTGCAGTCCATCGCGTAGCCTTTCCGCCATCTCAGCATCTTTTGTTACTTTGTTACTTTGCACTCTTATTCCGCAGATGTACACAAATTGAGGGGTTATCTGCCCAGTATCCTGTTTAACTGATACCGATTTATGGGGGCTATACCCATTTGATAAACGGGTATTCTTTTGTGGACTTCTGCGGAAAGTACGCTGTTGACTAAGTTGTGAGTTATATGAGTCGTTTTTATCTGTTCGTCTATACATGATTCATAAAGGGAATTTAGCCACATTTTGATTGTTATGCCTACTTCACAATTGTGAAGTCCGTGTTTGCCATTCATTATAACCTTTATTTGTTCCTCCTTCAGGCTAAATGCGCCTTAAAATTTTTTTGTTAAAAGCTTTCCTGTTTATATTTACAAGAAAACTTTTAAGCCAGAGCCTGGAATCGAACCGGGATAAATGGATCTGCAGTCCACTGCGTAGCCTTTCCGCCACTCTGGCACCATTATTCACAATTGTGAATTAGCAACACATCATACTCGTTTTTAATATTTAAACCTGCTTTTTGAGGCAAAAAATACCTTTTACTTCAAAGAGAACCTGTAATTTTTCTTCAAAAGTTTTCTGCTCGTATTGATAGAGAACCTATAAGCAAAGTAAATTACTGCACGGTATCTATACAATGCTAGCAGAAATATTTTTTAAAAGGTTACAGCAAGATGTAGTATTCAGAAAAGAAGGAGAAATGAATAATGGACAAAGAGCAGTTACAAGAAATTTATTTGAAATCCGATTACTATTGGTTAATGATATGATGCGGAAAAAGTGAAAAATAAATTGTTAACAACATGGTCAAAAGAGCTGGTACAATAATGTATGGAGCTACTATAGTTTGGTCTTTTTTCTTATAAATATTCAGAAATCGTGAGTCGAAATGCTGCTTATTTTTAATGGTTGATTAGTTAAAATGAGTTTTTTCTTTTCGAAAATATTTTGTGGCAGCAAATTTTCAAACAAAAAAGAAAATAGGAGGTTAGGGATTTTATAATCTCAATCAACAACAGTATGAGGAAGTTAATGTTTCGGTTATATTTGGAAACACAGGGTGAGTTAATGTATTATTGGACTCTGTGACAAAGTTCCCATATAACCCTGGATCTTTTCTATTTTCTGCTCTTAGCTGTCCGCGCATTTTTATCCCTGTGCCTGAAATGTGATATCTATTGAATATCCGCCACACTCTGGATTTTCCTTCTTCAAGAAGATCGTTCTCATTTTGAGAAATCTTCTGTTCAATCACATTAAGAGGGCTGGTTATAACTTCAGGAGATACATACTCTACTGCAAGAAGTATATGATACACCATATGCAGGAGAATGTGGAACCCAGTTAGATCAAGAGCTTCCCAGAATATTTCAACCGTAAGCTCATCTTCAAACTCTCGCCATACTTCTTCAGCAATATTTTCATTCAGATCGAGGGCAGAATTTCCTGTTCCGTCAACGATCTCTCCTTTCATACTTTAACCTTATTGAATTCATGCTTTTACCTTCTTCAAATTAGTCTATCTGTTCTGTTGTTTTTTTCCATTTTACCTATCTTTTCAGCTCTTTTTTCGATTGTCATCACATTCGTGAACTGACAAAACATCCTATTCATTGTTAATATTTAAACTTCGTTTTTAAGGCAAAAAGTGCCTGAAAATTATCAATATCCGCATATTGAGGATGAAAATTGCCTGTTTGAGAAAAAAAGCAGTTGTGCAACCTCTCCGATTTCAACAAGAATAAAGATTATTCTCCAGATTATCTTCCAGATTATTCTCCAGATTATTCTCCAGATTATTCTCCAGATTATCTTCCAGATTATTTTCCAGATTATTTTCCAGATTATTTTCCAGATTATTTTCCAGATTATTTTCCAGATTATTTTCCAGATTATTTTCCAGATTATCTTCCAGATTGTTCTCCGGATTACTCTTGCAGGTTCAAGAGATTAAACAGGAATTACTGTGGCTCAAAAATAAGTGTATAATGTTTTGGTATCTGTAATTTTTCAGATATTGAAAGTCATTATATTTGCTAAACATTAATGAATCATAATTCGGGAATAAGGTGACCTGGAATTGTTTAACCCTGATTATTCAGCTTCAAATATACTTTTTAAAGCTTCGTCAATAAAGTATGGAGCTTCGACTGGTTTGATCCCTTTTTTCCTTAATTCTTCTCGCGGCCTGCTGCCAATTCTGGAGCAAAGCAAAGCTTCACAGTCAGATATCAAAGAAATTGTTCTGCTCAAAACATCATCGGCATGCCCTTCATCCGCTGAGCCACATAAAGGCATAGTCTCTCTAACTTCTAAGAATTGTATTTTACCACAATCATCAATCTCAAATATAAAAAACCTGGATGCTTTTCCAAAATGCTGGTTGATAACCTTACCATCAGTTGAAACGATAGCGACCTTCATTTTTTATCCCCATATTTCCTGTTTAAAAGTAAAAATATAAATTTTATCTGTTTATATGTTAAACAAAATTTGTTTTTATTAATTGTATACAGTTATATGCATTAGTGATACACCAAAGAAAGGAGAAAAACAGTAATTATAATCTCCTCAAAGTGTTCCTGGTTTTTGATTTTTTTGTGTATGATTATTTTTTGGGATCTTCTGGATCTTCTGATTTTCAACAACAACTCAAAAAATAACCCCAATTTTTATATTAAGTCGCTACTTTATATAAGGCCTTGAGAATTGAATACTTCTTATTCTCCAGGGTTACACTGTAGTAAGGTACGAGTTTAGGAGAAAAACCCATAATATAATCCGCAAACCTGGGAACATTTCCTGCCATGACATTCATGTATTCGAAATTTCTGGACTGCAAGTCGAGGAACTCATTATAGTAAAGGAGAGCATTTGATCCTCTCAGGTTAAAAGCCGGATTCCGGGCAGAAGACCAGCCAATCGTACTTTCTTTTCCGTAAAGAGTCAAATGCGCTGCAACGGCTTCTCCTTCTGGAGTTTCGGATATAAGCATGTAACCGATATCTTTTTTCTGAATAAGGTCAAAAACCTTTTCGAAAAACCTTTTGGGCAGTGGTGGTTTGAGATTCTGCCTCTCATATGTTTTGGAAAGCAGACTATAATAAGTTTCAAGGTCATTCCATATCTTTGTCTCAAGCCCTGCCTTTAATACAGACTTGAGGTCCTTCCTTATTGTCCTTGAGATCTTATTATCAACATTCTCCCTCAGATTCAGGTGATGGGTGTAATGGACCTTTGAGTCCCAGCCATTCCAGGTAAACGGTCTAATATCCTCAATTCCCGGAGAGAATCTCAGGTGAATACTATCAAAACCCTGTCTGCACAGAAACTTCCTGAGTGCATCAAAGATTTCGTGAGTTTCCTGCGCTTTTTTATTTGCTCTGGTGCTGGAACTTTCTTTGATAAGAGGTCCGCAGTAGTCAATCATATTACTGGTCGAAGATGCCATCTTGAGGATTCCTTTGAAGTTCCTGACAAATAGAGGGCATCCACCTACAAGCTCATCATCGTTTCTGAAACAACCGTAGAATCTAAGGTCCTTTGAAAGAACATTTCTGTAAGTTTCCAGCCAGTCACTTGTATGAAAAAGTGTACCCGGTTGAGTTTCTTGCACAAGCAAATCCCATTCTCTGTATTCGGATGGTACCAATTCTCTAACTTCAATTTCAGTCATTTTGAATCCCGTTGAATAAAATTTCGTTTTTCTCATAGTAGATTCAAACTTACACAGTTGAAATACGAAAAATCAATAGTACCAGATTTAAGTTGCTAGTATCAGATTTCGGTTGCTTAAATATCAACATACTAAATACGGTTGGGAGTACCTGATTTTACTATTAGTGTACTTTTGTTTAAATCTCCCGGAGTAAAAATCCTAAACTTTCTTACTAAAAGTTTTCTGATAGAGTTTATGAGAACACTTTTAAGCCAGAGCCTGGAATCGAACCGGGATAAATGGATCTGCAGTCCATTGCGTAGCCTTTCCGCCACCCTGGCACCGGTATTCACAATTGTGAATGAGCAAATCATCATACTTATTCCTAATATTTAAACCTGCTCTTTGAGGCAAAATATGCCTTTTAAGGAACTTTTACGGAAAAGAGGATTTGAAATTTTAATTTTGAAGTTTGGCTTATTATGTTTGCAAGGGAACTTCCATGACAGATATTGAAACCGAACCGAAATAAAACAGACATTTCTATTTAAATATCCACATTTTATGATTTATTGGAATCAATCATAAGCTTTTTATTCACAATTGTTAATATTACACAGTTCACAATTGTTAATCAATTTAGCTTACGATTGTAAACACTACTATTAGTATACGGTAACTGTACTGAGCAAATTCACTGAGCATTTTGCTTTCTGAAGTGCATAATTATGGACAAAGAACTGAATACAAATATTAAGGCAGCTCTGTTAAGCATAGGAAGTGTTCAGGTAGATGACTCTCTTTTTCCTGACAAGCTTGAGAGCAAGGCTACAGCCGGACCCGGAGCAGGTGGCACTTCAATCTTTTTGAAGTCTGGAAACCGAAGGGTGAGGCTTACAATTAATGATGCATCTCCTTTGCGTTTAGTACCGGAAGGTGAGCATGTGGTAATTGTTAAAGGCAATGATGTAGTTGCCAGGGGGGCACTTGAACGTCCGCTTTGTCACTGTCCGGAACAGGCATACATTACGCTATCTGAAAAATGTGTGTATGATTGCCAATTTTGTCCGGTACCGAAAATCCAGGGAGGGATAAAGGATAGTACAAAAGTTCTGAAGATGGTTGAGGAAGCTTATGCAACAGGCGAACTGAAGGCAATTTCCCTTACCAGCGGTGTAGCTGTTTCGCCAAAGACAGAAGTCCAGAGGGCGGCAAGTATCATAAAGCAGCTTACGCGTGAGTACGATCTTCCAGTAGGTGTCTCGGTCTATCCCACGACAGGTTCGTCAGAAGAACTTTATTCTGCAGGCGCATGCGAGATAAAATACAATGTTGAAACTATGGACCCTGAGCTTTTCAGGCGCTTCTGTCCTGACCTCTCTCTCTACAATGTTCTTGATGCTCTCGACAGTGCAGTGAATGTTTTCGGAAAAAATAGGGTTTCTTCGAATTTTATAATTGGCCTTGGGGAAAGTGACGAAACCGTCCAAAAGGGTATCAAGCTCCTTACAAGCCGATGCATAATTCCAATTCTAAGACCTATTTCTCCCAGCCCACTTAGAAAAAATGTGAAGATCACAAGGCCAGACACTGCACGGCTTTTAAAACTGGGAGGTATGCTGAGGGATATGCTTGACCGTGAGTCGCTCTGTGTCGATAAATCGCGAACAATGTGTCTTCTATGTACTGGCTGTGACCTGACACCTAATAAAGATATTTGAGCACATAGAATCAATTCAGTACAATTTTGAGGAGCAGATTACTGTTTTTCATATAAATCTTGCAATAATTTCCTGAGATTCTTATAGAGGGAAAATTGCAGGTTTGAATTAATCTATTCTTTCCATTATTTTTGATTTTATATCCTATAAAGGATATAATTTAATTATTTTTTAGCTTTTAAGGACAATCTTAGCTATTTTGCGGAAAGATTTATAAAGCACAAATCTTCACAATTGTGTATATGACAAAGCAATTCACTCTTACGGTTCAATCTGGGAAAAATCGATTTGGAGAAAAGGAAGGATTTGAAACCCTGGAAATAAGACCAGGGGACACTCTTGCAATTGTAGGCCCAACTGGCTCAGGAAAGTCAGCTTTAATCAATGATATTGAAACTCTTGCACAAGGAGATAGTATTACAGGCAGACGAATCCTTATCAATGGTCAGGAGCCTCCTGAATCCTTCGTACGAGAGCCAGCCTTCAAACCCATCGCCCTGATAACCCAGAACACGCGTTGCCTGGCAGATCTTTCAGTCGAAGAATTTCTGCTAATGCATATCAGAGCACGGAAACCAGGCAGAGAAGACTTGCTTGAAGAAACAATAAAGCTTGCAAATACATTTACAGGTGAATCGATTAGCCTGAAAAGCAGGATGAGCGGGTTATCCGGAGGACAGACTCGCTCTCTAATGATCGCAGATGCCCTTGTAATCGGCGATACACCTATACTTTTGCTTGATGAAATTGAAAACGCAGGTATTTTTAAAGACCGCGTCATCCAGTCTCTCCAGGGGGGAAACAAGGCAGTAATCCTTGTAACACACGACCCTTATCTTGCTCTTACGGCAGACAGGCGTATAGTGATGAAACATGGCGGAGTTGCGTCTGTAATCGAATCCACAGGAGAGGAGCAGCCTCTTATTGCAGATCTTGCTTTAATCGAAGACAAGCTCCATCAAATAAGAGAAAAACTCAGACAGGGAGCTGATTTTTCATCCGTTTCTTCAAAGGTTTTTATGACCCCAGCCAAACAAAGCCTCCAGTTTAACAGGGTGTGAGTCAAAATGAAACTTTTAATCGTCGCCGGTCCTCCAAGTGGAGGAAAAACCGCTGTCATTCGCCAGGTTATAAAGAATCTCCCCGAGGGATCGCTTCCTGCCTTCCTGAAGATTGACGTTGTACATGCGACAGAAGACCAGGAGTTTGCAGAAGAGTTCGAGATTCCTGTCAAAAAGATCTATTCCGGAGACGTGTGTCCTGACCATATGGGAATTCTGGTGCTTGAAGATGCATTACGCTGGGCTGAAAGTCTGTCCAGAAACATCCTGATAATTGAAAGCGCAGGCCTCTGTCTCAGGTGTACTCCTTACACAACGTACTCACTTGGAATTGCAGTCGTCAGTGCGATTTCAGGAACAAACTCTCCTCTCAAAATGGCTCCTTTGCTTGCGCTTGCAGATGTAGCAGTCGTTACCAAAACTGATCTGGTGTCTCAGGCAGAAAAGGAAGTTTTCAGAGAAAGTATCCGAAAAGTTGTCCCAAAAATTGACATTGTAGAGACAAACGCAGTTCAGGGAACCGGTTTACGATACCTTATGAGGCGGATTGCCGATCACCCGGATATAGGACCTGATCAGATCAAGCTCAGAGGTGCTCCCCCGCTTGGTGTATGTACTGTATGTATAGGGAAAAAAGAAATCGGATGGAAAAACCACTTTGGAGTCATCAGGCCACTGGATATGCCAGAACCCTTATACAGAGGCGACTGATGATGAATAACTGGAATCCTCCAGGGAAAAACTGTGGAGCTTGCGGTTCTCAGACCTGTTCGGACTTTGTTTCCAGACTTGAAGCGGGATTAACGGAGCTGGATATGTGTCCATTCCATAGTATAGAAAACACTGCAGAAAAGACAGTGCGTCCGGAAAATATCGCAAGCCTGAAAAACCTTGCTATTGAGGCAAGAAACACTTACTCCGGTGTGGATGTGGCTGGAAAAGAATATGACTTTGTTCTCCTGCCATTTCCGGATGAACCGTCAGCCCGGAAGTTTATAGTGCCCTTCAGGGCAGACCTTGTAGAAAAATGGGATATCAAAAAAGGAGACCTCGTAACTGGCCGTCCGGCAGGTCCAGGATGTCCGGTATATCATGCTTTAAGAGTTCTGAGCGCAAATCCGGTCACAGGCGTAATTGAATGCCATACCGTAGGTCCCATGGTTGCCAGAAAAGAAGATGCCCATGATATTCAGGCATACCATGTGCACGCTTTTGAAGGAATTGCCAGTACTATAAAGAGACCTCCTGTGTTCGGAACCCGTCAATATTTTCTGCCTGGCAACTGCATGATAGGACTTGCACATACGGCTCTTGTGAATATGTGTTTTCAAAAACCTTCTGGACTTCACGTTAGGCTTGAGGACATCAGGATATTATGAAGACTATTGAAAATGTTGGGAGACTATCGAAAAGGTTGGAAGACTATGAAAACGATTGAAGAAATAAATCAGAAGATTGCAAACAAAGAAGCCATAATCCTTACAGCTGCCGAGCTCAAGTCGATGGTTCGTGATGGAAAAGAGGTTACTGTTGACGACGTGGATGTAGTAACAACAGGAACTTTTGGCGTGATGTCAGGAACTATGGCAGTTATGATGGTGCCGGTAGCTGAAAAAAACAGTTTTGAGAGAGCGGATGCAATCTGGCTAAATGGTGTGCCTGCTCAACCGGGCCCCTGTCCGAACGAAAGGCTCGGGGTTGTAGACCTTGTGATAAACGGGACAGCACATGCAAATGACCAATATGGCGGAGGTCATCTTTTCCGGGACCTTGTAAAAGGGAAAACTATTGACGTGACGGTAGAAGCACACGGAAAGCATTATGAAAACCAGGTTACGCTTGATGAGATCGAATTTGCCAGGATCATTACCACAAGGCTCGCGTTTAAAAATTACAATGCACTGATAAATCCCGCTTCTCCAACGATTAACACTATCTTCTCCGTGACAGGCCTGACAGGCCCATTTACGGAAACAACGGTATCAGGATGCGGTGAAATAAATCCTCTGCAGAACGATCCTTCTCACAGGTCAATAGGTGTGGGTACAAGAGTTCTCTTAAATGGTGCACCAGGTTATATCATGGGAAAAGGAACCAGGGCCAGTCCTGATAAGCCAAACGTCTCAGCATATGCAGACATGAAGGATATGGACCCGACAATGATGGGAGGGATGAAAACAGCACACGGCCCTGAATGCCTGACCTCACTTGCAGTCCCTATCCCTGTCCTTGATGAAGAGATTCTTTCAGGATTAAAAATTCTGGACCAGAATGTCCCGCTACCAGTAGCAGACGTAAACGGGCGCACTGCACATGCAAAAGTGAATTACGGGAATGTATGGGGAGGCACTGATAAAGTTATTCGCGCCGAAAAAGATAGGTGTCTGCACCATCCAGACTGTGCCGCAATGCGCACCTGTCCCACAGAAGCGATTTCAAATGATTGCGTTATCAACAGAGATCTCTGCATCAACTGCGGAACCTGTACACTCCAGTGTTCTGAAGGAGTATTTCTTGCAAGATTGGGGTCTATAGAACTGGCTGAAGGAACTGTCCCTATATCTCTGAGGCAGTCAGACAGGGCACGGGCAGAAAGGCTCTGTACAATGCTTAAGAACCGTATCCTGGAGCAGAAGTTCGTACCTACAAAGATGCTGGAACCTCTGTAATCAGTTATAGAATTATGAACTTACTCTGCAGTATGGGGATATGAACTTACTCTGGAATTACAGTGCTGATCTCTTGTCAGTCAATGCTGATCTCACGTCAGTCAATGCTGATTTCACGTCAGTCAATGCTGATCTCATGTCAGTCAATGCTGATCTCACGCCAGTCAATAATGTTACAGAAAACAGGTTACAAAAGCAGTTCAAAAATTACTGGAAAACTTCATTAGAGACTTATGTTAGAAATTCCTGGATCAGCGTGATATCAGTTACCACAACTTAATGATTGTTTTATATTTTGAAATTCTGGATTTTTGGGCTATTTATTTAACGGCTGGTAATTTTCATGGTTAAAGAAAAAATTGAATCTCGCATTCGTACTCATCAGGAAAATAAACACACTCCAGATAATGATACAAGAAAACTGGATTTTTCGGATTCAGAATTCTCTTGTTCCGAATATGGGATTAAAACAGAAGTAGTTATAGTCCGGTATGGTGAACTTGCTCTTAAAAGTACCGGAGTCCGAAATTGGTACGAGAAAATCCTTATGAGGAACATTGCCGCAATGCTTGACTCAAGAAACATTCCCTATTCTCAGATCCGGCGGGAATGGGGCAGGATCTTTATCGAGAGTGCGGATCCATGTGCAGCCGAAGCCGCAGCTGATGTTTTTGGGATTGTCTCAACGTCTCCTGCATTGACAGCAGAGCCTACTCTTGAGAGTGCAGCCAGTGTATGTGCTGCCCTCGCCAGGGATCTTGTTTTAGAAGGAGAGTCTTTTGCTATCAGAGCCCGAAGAAGTGGAAACCATACTTTTTCTTCGGCAGACATAGGGAGAAACTGTGGGGACGCTGTTTGGAATGAACTGGAAAAAGAAGGAAAACATCCCAGAGTTAACCTGAGTTCTCCTGATAAGGAAATTTTTGTTGAAATGAGGCAGAACCTGGCTTACGTCTATCTAAAAACATTTAAAGGAGTAGGGGGTCTTCCTCTCGGCACGCAGGGTAGTATGGTAGTTTTAATGTCCGGCGGGCTTGACTCTCCTGTTGCAGCATGGCTTATGATGAAGCGTGGCGTAATGGTTACACCTGTTTATTGCAGTAACTCTCCTTATGCAGAAGACGCGGCAAGAGAGCGTGCTTTTGACTGCATCCGGCAGCTCCAAAAGTGGGCTCCAGGACATCAGTTTACGACTTATGAGATTCCTCACGGCCCCAATCTCAAGGCTTTTATAGACATCTGCAACCGAAAAAATACCTGTCTTCTCTGCAAACGCATGATGTACAGGGAAGCCTATGAGGTTATGAGAAAAGAAGGTGCAAGCGGAATTATCACCGGTTCTTCCCTGGGACAGGTAGCTTCCCAGACTGCTGCAAATATGTATGCTGAAATCTATCAGCTTGCTATCCCGATTTATCACCCTTTGATTGCGTTAGACAAAACTGAAATCATGGATATTGCCCGCAAGATTGGGACCTACGATATCTCCAATAGATCAGCAGGCAGCTGTACTGCTGTCCCTGAGCGTCCTGAAATCGAGGCAAAATACGACCTTATCGTACTTGAGGAAAGAAAAATGGATATAGAGACTATGGTTTCCAATGCTATGAAAGCAGCACAAGTCCTTAAACTCTAAGAAAAACTCCAGTACTTCTTTCTGGCCCGTACAAATGTTATTCGCTCTCTTATACTGTTTTCCAGATTAAGAGAAATATTCTCCGGGCCAGGAAGGTATTTCTCTATATTATACACTTTCCCGTAATATCAATAGGAATCTATGAATCTTCTTTCTCTACATTGAAAACTTTTTCTGCTATTGTTTTCTGTTATCTATTTCTGTTATCTATTTCTGTTATCTATTTCTGTTATCTATTTCTGTTATCTGAGCCTTTGCCAATTTCTTAATTAATGCTTTAATTTTAGATTAAAAGCATTAAAGTCCTTTTTTTAAGCAAAAATTACTTTTAATTACTTAGATATTCAACCTTCTAAAAGCTCCTGGTGCTCTAATCAGTTCATGTC
>NZ_WJBJ01000045.1:0-1404 GCF_020804205.1 Methanosarcina sp. DH1
GAAAAGAAGAAKTGATGGAAAAAGCCCTTGAAATAGCCTCAAATATTCAAGATGATTCTGACAGAGCAGAGGCCCTTTCTGTTCTTGTTCCTCATTTTGATGGCCAAAGAAAAGAAGAATTTATGCAAAAAGCCCTTGAAATAGCCTCAAATATTCAAGATGATTCTGACAGAGCATTTGCTCTTTATTCTCTTGCTCCTCATTTTGATGGCCAAAGAAAAGAAGAAGTGATGGAAAAAGCCCTTGAAATAGCCTCAAATATTCAAGATGGTTATTACATAGCACATGTCCTTTCTGTTCTTGTTCCTCATTTTGATGACCAAAGAAAAGAAGAAGTGATGGAAAAAGCCCTTGAAATAGCCTCAAATATTCAAGATGATTTTACACGAGCATTTACCCTTTCTGTTCTTGTTCCTCATTTTGATGACCAAAGAAAAGAAGAATTTATGCAAAAAGCCCTTGAAATAGCCTCAAATATACAAGATGATTCTTTTAGAGTATCTGCCCTTTATGTTCTTGTTTCTCATTTTGATGGCCAAAGAAAAGAAGAATTTATGCAAAAAACTCTTGAAATAGCCTCAAATATTCAAGATGATTCTGACAGAGCATTTGCCCTTTCTGTTCTTGTTCCTCATTTTGATGRCCAAAGAAAAGAAGAATTTATGCAAAAAGCCCTTGAAATAGCCTCAAATATWCAAGATGATTCTTTTAGAGTATCTGCCCTTTMTGTTCTTGTTYCTCATTTTGATGGCCAAAGAAAAGAAGAATTTATGCAAAAAGCCCTTGAAATAGCCTCAAATATTCAAGATGATTCTGACAGAGYAGAGGCMCTTTCTGTTCTTGTTCCTCATTTTGATGGCCAAAGAAAAGAAGAATTTATGCAAAAAGCCCTTGAAATAGCCTCAAATATTCAAGGTGATTTTACACGAGCATCTACCCTTTCTGTTTTTGTTCCTCATTTTGATGGCCAAAGAAAAGAAGAAGTGATGGAAAAAGCCCTTGAAATAACCTCAAATATTCAAGAGGGTTATTACATAGCACATGTCCTTTCTGTTCTTGTTCCTCATTTTGATGGCCAAAGAAAAGAAGAAGTGATGGAAAAAGCCCTTGAAATAGCCTCAAATATTCAAGATGATTCTTTTAGAGTATCTGCCCTTTCTGTTCTTGTTYCTCATTTTGATGGCCAAAGAAAAGAAGAATTTATGCAAAAAGCCCTTGAAATAGCCTCAAATATTCAAGATGATTCTGACAGAGCAGAGGCCCTTTCTGTTCTTGTTCCTCATTTTGATGGCCAAAGAAAAGAAGAATTTATGCAAAAAGCCCTTGAAATAGCCTCAAATATTCAAGATGATTCTGACAGAGCAAAGGCACTTTGTTTTATATTATCTCTTATGAGGAATTCTC
>NZ_WJBJ01000029.1:0-88951 GCF_020804205.1 Methanosarcina sp. DH1
GTGCAAGAGTCAATGGTGTCAATTATTATACTCAGATTCTTTGCAATCTTTATTATGCTGCTTATTTTACAGTTCCAAATAAGAACCGGGAAACCATTTTAGATGTGCTTTTATGTGGAAAAGAAAAAACGTACTGCTTTAATGAGGAAGCATTTGATCTAATGAAAACGTTTAATGTTTCCCAAAGATGGATAGAAAAGCTCTCTTCTTTAAAAAACAAAATATTCAGTGACGAGGAAATGCGTCGAAAACTGGATTGTATTTTTTTGCATGGTAGAAAAACTACTAAGAAGAAAGTTCTTGAAGCCGGTGCAATTGCGGCATATCATCAGATGACAAACATACCTGTGGTTACCACACTTTTGAGTGATGATGCACGTCAATTCAGGCAAATTGCATATCATCATGCTCTTTGCTGGATTCATGATGGTAGAAACTACAAGAAATTGAGGCCAGTAGTTCCTTATCATAGAGAAAAGCTGGAAGCTTTTCTGGACAGGTACTGGGACTTTTATGGTGAGCTTTGTAAGTTTAGAATAAAACCAGATTCAGAGGTAGCGGAGCAATTATCCATTAAGTTTGATCAGTTGTTTTCTACCAAAACAGGATATGAACAGCTGGATGAAAGAATCGCTAAGACGAAAGAGAACAAGGAACAGTTGTTAAAGGTACTGATTTTGCCAGAGATTCCGCTGCATAACAATGCAGCGGAACTGGCAGCAAGAGCAAAGGTCAGAAAAAGAGATGTGAGCCTTCAAACCATAACAGAGGAAGGAACAAAAGCAAATGATACATTTATGACGATTATTCAGACAGCAAAGAAACTGGGGGTAAGTGCATATCAGTACATATGCGATAGAGTCAGCAGTATATGTGAGATGCCATCTTTAGCTCAAATCATCAGAGAAAAAGCTCAGTGAGTGGAAATTGAGGGGTTTCCACTCAATTTGAAGAGGATACAAAGAATGTTATAACTGACACACTGTTAGCATCATCTGTGAGAGTCAAGTCTTGATCAGAATAGCCGAGAATATTACGACAGGCGGTCTGATAGTCACATGATAGTCACATGATAGCTACATGATAGCTACATGATAGTCACATGATAGTCGCATGATAGTCACTGTTGTAGTAATAAATTTGCTGCAGACCGGGCGTATAGCTGTTCAATCATACAGTATTCCATAAAATTATTATGTTAAATTGAGGTCAGGAAATATTAAGAGCCTGTCTTAAAATCAAATTTAATTTTACAGGGACAGGACTTTCGCATTTAACTGAATGATAAATTCCAATGGAAATCTGTTATAGATTATAGAAGCAAAACGAGGAGCAAAACGTTATGGAATGGCCTATAACTTCCGGTAACTACGTAATAGGAGACACAAATTCGAGTGTAGCTGTGGTAACTCTTGCCTCTGACTATAAGGCATGGGGACTTAAGAACTATGCAATCTGCGGGACCTGTTTTACTGCAAACTTTGGGATTGAAAAGATAATAACCAATGTGCTTGCAAACCCAAACATAAACTACCTGGTCGTCTGCGGAGCAGAAAGCGCCCACTGGGCAGGTCAGTCCCTGGTCTCGCTTTCCGAAAATGGAGTTTCCACAATGGCAGGTTCAAGAAAAATAATCGGCTCAAAATCCCCTCTGTCCTACTTAAATGAAATTCCCATGACTGCAATCTCCC
The DNA here is from genome assembly GCF_020804205.1 of Methanosarcina sp. DH1. Taxonomy (NCBI): domain Archaea; kingdom Methanobacteriati; phylum Methanobacteriota; class Methanomicrobia; order Methanosarcinales; family Methanosarcinaceae; genus Methanosarcina; species Methanosarcina sp. DH1. The sequence continues at coordinate 1,692 of NZ_WJBJ01000029.1, forward strand.
GTTTTATCAAGGAAATAAAAATCATAGACCTGATCGGAAATAAAGACCCTGCCACCATCCAGAAGGCAATCGATTCCTGCACCGACCAGAAAAGAAGCGAAGCTCTCATCGTCTCAATGCCCGAAATAGATGGAAATAGCTGGAGAAAATACGAGCATATAGTAAAAAATAATATGATGTCAAAAATAAAGAAAGGGCAAACAGAGGGTTGCTTTTAATTCTTCAATCTCTTTTTTAAATTTATCTTAAAACGTCTCTCCACGCCCGCATGCTGCGGAGCAGAAGATATCGGGTAGTCACTGGAAGAAAAAGAAGCAAAAAGAGAATTGGCAGTTGTCATAAAAAGCGTATTATAAATGCACAATGTTAGCGGCATCTATGCTTGTAATTAAGTTAATAAGTCCTTGTAAGTTAGTTATAAATAAAGCTGACTACTAACTAATGAAATAAGGTTTATGAAATAAGGTTTATGAAATAAGGTAGAATTAATGGCAAAACCAGTTGAGTTAGGTTTAGTCCTTGAAGGAGAGGATGCAAAACGATTCATCGAATATGATGACAACCCAGAAGCATCACCTTTAGTCTTATCTATGATTGCCGAAGGCAGGGAATTATATGAGAAAAACGAGCGAAAAGTCAGAGAACTTAAAGCACGCAAATCTCGACAATGAACTTATTGTACTGCCTCTCGATGAAGCTGACGATCTTTCTTTTTTTAACTGCAACAGTGAAGAGTTAAATGATTTTTTAAAGACTAATGCCCTTTTAGATCAAAATAATTTAGTCAACCGAACACGATTATGTTTTTGCAATGGTTCTCTGGCCGGATTCTATTCTCTAGCAGCCGATACAATTGAAACCAAAAACGTAATCGATGGAATCGAATCTTACACATATCGAAAATATCCAGCGGTTAAAATTGCAAGACTGGCGGTAGATTCCAGGTTCGAAAGATGTGGGATAGGAACTTTTTTAATGAAAATTATTCTGGCTCAAGTGGTATCTATTTGTGATAATATAGGCTGTAGATATCTCCTGGTGGACTCCAAAATAGAGTCGACAGGCTTCTATGAAAAATTTGAATTTAAAGTTGCAGAGAAAAATAAAAAAACCGATTTTGTCCCGATGTACCTTAACATGCAGCCATATGTACGAAAAGAAAACTAGTATATCGATTCTCAACTATATATAATAAGGAAATAAACACAGTTTATGACGTAAATATTATTTAAAAGTCCCATGGAATTTTGTAACACGGAAAACGCAGCCTGTCGCAGAGTGATTCGATCTGGATACTACAACCACGGAAAGCACGGAAGAAACACGTCTTTACTACTGATTTCCTTGTCTTCCGTGCTTTCCGTGGTTTTCAAAAAATTCATTTCTGACATACTTTGGAATCGATGCACTAGTATAAAATAGAAAGAGTTAATTCATATTATTTTATAATGGACATGCTCATAATTATTGAAAAAATATGTCATACCAACGTGAAAATAAATGGTTATCTCAGAATTAGGGTTAGGCTTCTTAAAACCTAGCTTCGGCAGGTTAACGCAACTAGATATATATCTTTTCATATTCCTCCCCCATGAGACTCAATATTTTCCAGTGAATTTCTTCCATATTCAGTATTTCTGACTTTGTTTTCCCTTTTTTCTGCGTTATAAGTTCTGTAATTCCTTGAAACTTGAAAAATATCCATCTCATTGTTGGTTTTTTTGTTGGTTTCCCTTTTTGATCTGGAACCGTTTCATTTTCTTCTTCTAACTTTGTCCTTAATTTCCATTCTGCAATTGCATAAATCATTAAGCAGAGAACCATTATCATTGTCAACGCTTCAATCCTTGATTTATTCTTGAGATACACCTTCGATATGCTAAAGGTATCACTTTTCAAAAATCGGAATCCTTTTTCTACTTTATCCTGTTCTTTGTAATACTTCAGCATCTCTTCAGGAGAAAGACTGATATCATTACTTGCAAGAATGAAAAGTCCCATTTTTTCCATTTCTTTTAAAACAAAAGCATCATTAACCTTTATAATTCCATCAATCCTGTAAAATGTCTTTAATTTCTCATCTTTAGAAATTCTGCCTCTTTTACCTGCTTCACGTTTTTTAATGGTTTTCAAATCTACTTTTTCAAAAAGAACAGAAGGGAAATCTTCAATCCATTTTTCTGCTGCTTTTAATGCATCTTCTTCACAGAAAAAGTCATCTCCTACCAGCTTTTTAAGCGACTTTTCTGCTTTTTCAAGCTCTTTTTCAAGCTTCCTTCTGAGAGTTACCTCTTTTTTTTCTTTCATTTTATGAGAGAGTAACAAAATCCACTTTTGTTTAACTCCACCATAATCCACAAAGGTTTGATAAAATGAGTATCTTTCGTCGCTTTTCAACGTTTTCAGGTTTAGATTTGCAGTTAGCAGTTCCTTTGCTTCATTAATTGTTGCAGGAACACGACTTATCCAGAATGACTTTCCTATGTTCTTGATATTATTGTCAGTGTAAAAAGAACTATCAGCTACATAGTACACTTTGCTTTCAGGGCTTAAAGCTGATTTGAGAGACTTGATTGCTTCCATAATTGTGCTTTTGTCTGAAGCATTCCCTGAATGGGTGTTCATGAAAAGTGGTATCCCATGCTGATTAACAATCAAGCTCAAAACAAATTGTTTGAGGTCCCATCTTCCGTTTTTTGGTATTCCAAAAGTAATATCAATATACTCAGTTTCTTCGTCTTCATAATCGCCATAAACGCTGACACTTGTAGTGTCAGCGTGTAAACAATGGACAGGAATAGGTAGACGATTCATAATGTGAAGAGTGATTTCCGTAAACAGTTTTGTAGGACCATACTTTACGATTCTGTCAAGAGTTTCTCCAATAGCATATTGATTCAGGTCTTCTTGTGTGACGCTGTCTCCAAAAAGTCTTCCTATAGAAATAGTTCTGAAATAATCAGGAAAAAGGTACAGACGTTGCCCTATGAAACCAAGACCATTGAGTACCATGGCAAGGATACAGACAGAGTGAGGAACCTTGTGATCTCGTTCTTTAGGAAGTTTCTCATCGATCAATTTGTCAACTTCAAGCTCGCGGAAAACTCCAGCAATGAGACCAAGGTGACCTAAGAAGCTTGTACGTTTTATTGAGGATTCAACTCTTCTAATGTTGTTTTTATCTGCCATGGAAGATCAAGAAAAGAGATATAAAAATTAATTATATTAAATTATATGTTTACCTGCCGAAGATAGGCTAATAGAATTTTTGCATTTGATATTCGGGTTATCGGTGTAAACAAGCAAATTCCTATAGTTATTGAAATGATTGAGGAAACAAACACATAGGCAATTGTGGAAAAATCGGCCTGAAATTGGTAATTTTCATATAATAATCAAGTGATAAAACAGAAACAACATTTTTTATATTACGACTTTTGACAAAGTTATCTTAGTTCTGCATACTAAAGGTATTTTGTAATTTTTCAGAAATCTGAAACTTTTAGAACATCTATAGGTTATACAGCAAAATCGAAGTATTATCTCATAGTCAATATCATCAAAAAGTATAGAGTAAAAAAGTTACATTATTCTTGATCATTGCAGTCAGTTATTTTCATGATTTCAGATTTTTTATTTTCAGGATAATCAATTTTCCGCTGAATTCTTCCACCCTGAGCTAAAATCCAACTAACATGCCCTCCGTCTAAAGTATATTGCACAGGTAGAGACAAAAGTTTCATTTCTTCTGTTGTTAACTCTCTCATAGGTATTCCCGCAAGACCCATCCCGACGAGACTATTTTGTAATAATCCATATTTGAAGGAATCGAATTGATCCTTTAAGTTGTTTATAGACTGTAATAACACAGTTGTGTCATTCGATAAAACTTGATCATTTAGTAATTTTGCGGGTTCTATACTTAATGAATGAATTAAAGAATTTTCCTTATTATCCTGAGATTCATATGTGTTTTTTAGTGTTTCTGCAATTAAATTAACAGATACATTTATTTGATCAACCCTTAAATTTTCATTGTAATCAAGGCATCTTAATCCATCAATGTCAAAAATACGCGGAGTGATCAAATCCTTAATTAAAGTAACAGGTTTGTTAAAAGATTGTCTTATTCCGAGTTCAAACAGAACATTTGGATTTTGACCACTTAGATCACATATAGCCATTGGTGAAACTAATAGTCTTTTTAGTATATCTTTAACAATAAAATTTGTATTTTTTATATCATCAGACCTTATAGGAACAAATCCAGCTAAGGAACATGCTGGTTTAATCAAATATTCATAAACTATTTTGAAGTGCCCATTTTCATAGGGTGGTTTATCAGTAATAGGCATAATCACAAAACACTCTTTTATACCTACAATGTCTCTTTTGTTACTGATTTTAATACTGGAATCATTACTTTTGGGTATGTGTATCACCGCATGAAATTTGTTAGCTAAATATTAATAAAACTGTGTAAATGTGTCTTTTATGTATTGGGCCATGTACATAGAAATAGGGATGGAACCCTTATTTAGATAAAAGTAATTTAGTAATCTTTAAATTTTCTTAAAAACAACACATATAAATGGATTCTACAGCATTTATGAATTTTACTTTTTTATCAGAAATTTACTCTTATTCAATAATTGATTGGTTCAAACTTTTAGGGGCTATTATTGCTTATCTACTTTTAATATTGAGATTAAAAGACTACTATCAGGACCGAATAATGTTAGAAACAGATATTAAATCAGCTAAATTTTCTACAGCACCTCTTACGGCATATCACACAGGAGGCACTAGGATTGAATTTTTAGTCGATATACGAAACAAAGGTAAACAACCTACTAGTATATCAAAGGTAAGCTTTTTTTCAGACAATCTGGATTTTAATGATCTCGAGTTATGTAACGCAAGTAGTTTTTCTCAATTTGGCGGACCTTCTCCCTATTTTAAACCTATCAGAGTCAATGCCAATGACAGGATTCATCAGGCTTTTGTTCTAAGCAAAGGTAACTGGTTGGAAGGTTGGAACGAATTAAATTGTACTATAAAATTCGAAACAAGCCATAAAACAATCACGAAAAAAATTACAGTAACTAAAGAGGATAGCGATCTTAACATATATCAGCATTTAGCATTTGACAGTAAATAAAGTTCCGAAATGATACTTTTTAATCAATCAAAGAGCTATTGAAGGCTTTAAGAAACATTGATATGAATCATATAGTGATGTTTTGGCGGAATTAAAGTATCTGGCAGTGTATCATTTTTTCAGTAAAATTACAAGAGAAGCTAAACCGGAAAAATACACAGGTTTTGTAATAAAACCTGTGCGTAATTGAAAAGAGGATTTACAGAAAGATTAGAGCACTACCCGATTAGGCAGTGTTGCGAATTTGCTGTAAATTCAAAGTTCATTTTTTGTGTACTGATTATAGTTCCGTTCTTTTGATATTAGATTTTCAAACTACCAACTTTTTAAGATTTATGATTTTACAGAAAAATCAGCACATTGCCGAATCAATAGCTTAATTGTAACAAAAATGGGGGACTATTCCGTAGAAGAAATTATAAAATCAGATGAACTTCTAAAATCGTGTCAAACTGATTTGAGCTAAAAATGGGATGGATTGACAATACCAATTAGTGAGTACTGTCAAACTTAGGCTTTAATTATATGGTTCGTGGTTCACCTGCGTTAAGTATCTCACCTTCCAATGTATTATTTCCACTGTTCAAAGCGATATTTGTACTGTTTAAAACGTCATATACTACTCTAAATTCAGTATTCGAATCTCCAATATTACCTTTTAATGTGTTATTTTGAGAATCGACAAGATTAACTGAATATGAATATCCACGTCTCACAATAGTATTATTCAAAACTTTATTATTATTTGAGTTAACGAGACTAAGGCTGAAATAGTTATACAAAATTGAGTTATTATTTAGCTCATTATAAGAAGATTTAATGAATCTCACACCGTCCCATAACTTCGATACGGTGTTACTCATTAATTTATTATTATCAGACTCTTCAAGATAAATTCCTGTTGCATTATTCTCTGATCCAACAAATATTCCAACACCTAAAATATCATTATTTCTTAATTGGTTGTTATCAGAATTTTTTAGATAAATTCCAAGTGAATTGTTATTCACTTCATTCTTTTCCAGGATGTTCCTATTTGAATCATTAAGGCAAACTCCATAATTGTTATGACTTAGTTTATTTCCAGTTATGTTGCCATCAGACCCACTACAATATATGCCGGATCTACCCTGTGACCCAGTTATATTGAAGCCGCTGATTGTCACATTATCCGCAGTTATGTGGAGTACATCTTTTTCAGGGTCAGCCGCCTGAATAACAGCATATGTGGATTCTCCTTCATTTGAGCTTATAACCTTCAGCGGTTTGTCTACAACCAAATTCTCCTTATATAATCCTGGGTAAACAATAACGGTGCCACCGGAATTTACAGAATTGATTGCATTCTGTATTGAATCTCCTGGGTAGATCTCAACATCTATTGGATTATTGTCAATGTTATCAAGATTTTTTTTTACTGGCTCTCCAGAATGCAAGTCAGCATTTGTTGAATTGTTGCTAATATTGTCAAGATATTTTTCGGGATGTATTTCACTATACTTTGCATTGAAAGTATAAAGTATCGAAGCGATAAAAATTAACAATAATATAATTATTAATTTTTTATTAATTCGTGAGAGATCCATAGTTACCTATCCCAAAAAAGTTATAGAGGGTGATTAAGTCCTCATCCTCGTTGCTGCTACATCATCCCAATTTCAAAAAGTAATATAATGAATCTTCATATCCAACCCATCATGTATGTAAACATAAACTCTTGAACCCACTTTTTTATAACCCATACATGTAACAGCGTGGTCTCCGTAGCGGTTGGAATTCCCACTTCCTACTCCACCGTTATACATGGACAAAACAAATGGTCTATTTGCATCAATTTCTGATGTAACCTCAGACTTAGACAAACTATCATCGAATACACTATTAAAATTTTTATATCCATGATTCTTGCAAACTTTTTCTATACCCTCGTCAATCATATCTGGATGTGACTGCCCATCATTAGTCCACATCGCCGTTGCCAGTTCTTTTATGAGAGTATTGCCACTTGGAAGTTTAGAATAACCATGAGTGTCCCAATATCCCAAAACCATAGCATCTGCAGCGGGAGCGCAACCGCGAACATTGGCTAGATAATAAGGAACACCAGAGATAGTTTTTAAAATACCAGTAGCTTGGATTGAAAAGTCATTTGCTTGACTTGATTCCATCTCTACTTTATCCGTTTTTTCGGTCATTTGACTTTCTAAGTCACTCCATGCTTCTTCTATTTCATCACTCTCAATTGTTTTTATTTTATGTTTGCTGGTAGAAAAAACATTTTCAGTATCTTCACTTATTGCATCTTTGCTTATTATTTCTGATGTAACGAGGTCTAGATTCATAATGTTACATATGAAATAGTTTTGAAAAGCTTTTTTATTTGTGTTGAAGGCGCTGCCTGATAATTATTTTTAAGACAAAATGTATAAAATGAATTATTTTAAAGAAACAAGTTATAAAAATGGGTTTTTTGCTCGAGAGGTGTCAATCGAGCTTTAATTTGACAAATAACGCCCAGGGCAGGATTTGAACCTGCGCTCCCCCAAAGAGGAAACGGTTTTCGAGACCGTCGCCTTACCACTAGACTACCTGGGCATTTTGTTTTAAAGTAAGAATATTTCCGGGCGCAACCCGACGTATTTAATGCAACGTGTTTCAGATGCAGGGTAGTGAATATACTTTCTTTCTTATATATCTTATTATCCTCTAACCTATATATTAAAAATCGAAAAGTGAACTCTGGCCTGCATCATCCGGTTCCCTATTATTTGATTCTTGATAATCCGGCCTTTCTTTTTCGGTTTCGCCGGGTTTTTTCCGGAGATTTTTTTCTCTCTTTTTTTCAGGTTTGCTTGATTTCGCGGGATTTATCTCTTCAAGATCTGCAAATGAAAGCTGTCCTGTTTGCCGGATTTCTTCATTTTTCAGGTTTTCAGGCAACTCAAGCCAGCCGTACTGGCCACCTCCACCGGGATGGATTATGACATTGCCTTTCCTGAAAGCCAGGATCGCATTTACTACCCTGTCGTCACCCACGACCTTCAGGTCTTCAGGCTCGGAGTAAATAAGAGCTTTGACTTCGTTCCCAAAGCGTTCTATAAGTTTATTCCAGGCCGTTTGTACGCCTTTTGTCTGAACGCTTGCATGGCCGAGCGCCATCTGGATAATCTCGGCAAGAGGAATGAGATGGAGGTAAGGAGGACGGTATTCAGGATGCTCTGGTTCTTTAAAGTCTGCGAGTTCATTAACGCGGTCGAAAACCCCTTTCTTTATGACGCCTCCGCAGACAGGACAGCGCCACTTATTTTCAACGGCTTCGGGCAGCGGATACTGAGTAAAACACTTAATGCAAGCTGACCGGTTGTACTTGCCCTCTTCGGGAAAAAAACCCACATTCAGAGTAGCTTTATACCCCTGTTCCCTTAGTATGGCTTTTTTCAAGCCGTCAAAGGTAAGCTCAGGCATATCAAACTGCGTAAATTCCCTTGCCAGTTTATTGGTCGAAGGGGAATGAGCATCGGAATTCGAAAGAAAAGTCAGGCGGTGAAGGTCCTGGATTCTGTCTGCATAATCACTGTCTGCACTCAGGCCAAGCTCCAGGAAAGAAATATAATCTGTCATATCTCCATAACAACTTTTAAGGCTGTCATGGTAGCCGTAAAGTGCAGTCCAGGGAGTAAAGGCATGGCAGGGGCCGATAAGAGCTCCAATGTCTTTTGCAATTTCTGCAATTTCAGTGCCATCCAGCCTGACACTCGGGCGGCCGTCGGCTTCAAGGTTGCCGAAAGGAGCAATGCGTTCGACCAGTTCTTCAGCCTTTGAAATCGAGGGTAAAATAAGGAGATGGTGTACGCGGTTTCTGTCTTCTATCTCGGTAGTTGGGATGAAATAAATCTCATCTATGCGGATTTCTTCATCTGAAACAGATACTCTTTTGATCTCTTCTAGCCACTTCGGATGAGTGCAGTCTGCAGTACCGATTAATTCCATCCCTTTTTTTGAAGCCTCCCTGGCAATCGTCGGCAGTTCCATTTTTCTGGAAGATGCCATGGAGTACTTTGAATGGAGATGGAGGTCTGTATTGACTTTCATTTCCTTCCCTTTACCGGAAAATCCAACATTTAGTGCTCACTTTAATTAGATAGCTTTAGATTGAAACTCACATTTAATTCTCTGGTTATCTCTAAGGCCATATCATCCTATATAGCGCAGGTCTTCTTCGGTAGGTTTAACTTCCTGGATTGTCTGCTGCTCTTCTTTTTCCTTTAGCTTTTCAAGGATGCTTTCCATTTCCTCGGCCTTTTTCTCAAGAGACTCCATATTCACTTCAATTCCAAACATTTTACAGAGTACTTTTAGAAGAGACTGGGCGCTTTTAGGGTCCATTAAATATCCTGGGGTCATACCCATAAGGCAGGCAGCATCAATACCTCGCATCTTGCTGAAAGCCACAAGCAAGCCCGACGCTCCAACTATGCCTCCGCTAGGTTCGGATTCCTTGAACTCTACCCCATACTCTTTGATCTCTTCGATCATTTTCGTGTTATTGGCGACCCCAAGGACGGTTTCCTCATAGGTCAATTTACCTGTGGGATACCCTCCGAGCGTGTAAATCTTCTTCACTCCAAACTCTTCTGCAATGTCAAGATAAAGCGAACAGAGTTCATAATGTCCCTGTGAAGTTGTACTCTGATGATCTCCCACAAGGAAAAGGATGTCATTCTCCTTTGCTTTTGCGTAGTATATAGTGTTGCTTACCGGACGAACCGTACAGTCTTTATTGACCAGGACCTGAGGTGGAAAATGCGGAGAATAAACTTCTACTATTTTTTCAGCCCCAAGTTCGTCTACCAGATGCTCTGCCACTAACTTGCCTACGAGTCCTACTCCTGGAAGTCCCACTACAAGGATTGGAGTTTTGAATTCAAGATTTTCTTTCAGGCGGACAAGTGTACTTTGTTGCATAACAATTCCTTATCCTTTCTTTGACATTCTGCGGTACCTGCCATAAGGGTCCTTAGGAGAAAAGCGAGCCGGAATTGGGGAGAAAGTTTTTCCTCCACAACCCGGACAAATTTCCCTTAAAGTGTACCTGCCGCAATTTTTGCATTTGCGGATCTTTTGTCCCAAAGGGTATCACGCCTTTGCTGATTCGATATGCCGCTTGAAGGTCCCATGTCCGCCAAGTTTGGTAATACTATCGACTGCTGTCTGGGCAGATTTTTTAAGGACTGATTCAGCTTTCTTGTAATCAGGAGCAATTACCTTAATTCGGTATCTTGGAGCCCCTGTGTAACTTATTTCGAGCCTTATGTCTTTTCCATCAACGTCATTGATAGAATTTGCAGCACTGAGAGCTTGCTTTATGACCTCTATCCCATTTGGAAGGTTACAGGTCAGATCCACATAGCCTGCAATGTCTACAAAAGGCAGTTTGATGTTTTCCCCTGCGATTTTGATAATACTCTTTAAATATTTCTTATTGACTTTAACTCCTTTGAAGGCTCTCTCCCCTTCGATGGCAGCTTCTTCAAAGGCTGTATATGCACTTCCGAACTCTTCTACGAGTTTTTCGTGCAAAGTTTCCAGGGTAGTTTCATCGGGATTTGTCTCTTCAGCCACGAACTGGAGCCATTTGGCGGCTTTTTGTTCATTTTTCCATTCCTGGATTTTAGCGCGCCTCTGGTGCTCGTTTACATCTTTCAATGAAAGGTCTATGTGGCCACGGGAAGGGTCCACGTTAAGAACCTTGCAGACTATCTTCTGTCCTTCCCTGACGTAGTCCCTGACGTACTTGACCCAGCCTGCTTTTATTTCGGAGATGTGGATAAAACCTTCTCTTCCTCCGAACTCCTCAAGCTCGACATAGGCTCCGAAATCTGTTACATTCTTTACAGTACAAACAACAAATTCTCCGACTTCGGGCCAGTTATCGTTTCCCATTAGCACCACTTCTCAAATTTTATATTTTTATTACCTGTTACTCTAATACTATAAAGCGCTTTTACCTGTCCGGTTATTCAAGCACTTCCAGAATGTGAGTAGTAATTGTCGATTTTCCACCGGTTGGTTCGGCAAGGGTCCTTCCACAGACAACGCAGGTGATTTTACGGCTGGCACTCCCGAATATAATCTGTTCGTTTTCGCAGTCGTTGCACTTTACGCGCAGGAACCTGCTTTTTGGCCTCTGGATATAATCTACCATTTTATCTTACTCCTTAAACTCAAATTTCTTTGCCCTGAAACAGGGTCTCTGGTAGGCTTTTTTACATACTGTACAGCGGTATCTGAGCCAGATGCGCTTTGTGGGTTTATCGCCACCGGGCACCTTGGAGAATTTTCCACTGTTTCCAATTCCTTGCTGTCTATTCTTCTGTCTTGCAATGTGAGTCATGGATGAAGCCTGACCCTTCTTTACCCTTTCAACCACGATTTCCTGATGGGTTTTACAGTAAGGGCAGTAACTCCTGAACTTCTTTGGAATCCTCATTATTTACACCTTTTTAATGATTATTGGTATTCAGCTTGCCTTCTCCGTCTTTTGCGGAAAGGCACTATTACTCATATGGAATAATACGTATGGCGTTACGTATGGCGTTTAGATCCTGGGAAGATCTTATTTGGGAAGCCTTTGATTGGATGAACTTGATATTTTTCAGACCTCTTTCGTTCTTGATATTACGATTGGAAATCTTCTATCAAGGCGAGGTCACAGAGTTTACCAGGTTAAGCTACTACTAGTTTTTGCTCAAGCTTTTTCTTAAAACGCTGTGCTAAGAAGGTTAAGCTAGTTTTTGCTCAAACTTTTTCTTAATAAGCCTGGTAATAACAAGGTTAAGGTACACAAATATAGCTACACATATAAATACTCATACTATTACCTGATAGGCTTTCCGGCCTTCATGGCTTAGTTTAGAATCTCCAACACTTTAAACTGCCTTCTGTCTTCTTTCTCAAGCCAAAACAAGCTGTAAATCTCAGGAAATTAATTTTCTCCAGGAAATGAGTCTTTTCCCGAGTCTTCCTGTCCGACAATCAGTTTAGCTGCATTCCGCTTTATCAGCCCTGTAGCATTGAGCTGCGGCAAAACAACGACTTCTTCTGCACTGACAGTATAATTCCGGCCGTCTGCGCCTGTGAAGGTAGGCAGATCCTTCAGTATTCGGACAACAACGTATTCCTCATTTATATTGTTTTTGTCTGGGATTAATCCTGTTTCCCCTCTGGCTGCAATGCCAGGAATTCCCATTTTTGCTTTTGTTTTCCCCTTAAAACCGGCAGGGATTTGTCTTTCCACAATTTCAGGCCAGACTGCAGTATTCTCGGAACCAGGGTAAAGGATAGGGCCTAAGAGTTCGGTTTTTGCGGCTTTAATTTCTTGCAGTACAAGATCATAAAGCTTCTTTTCTACAGGAAGTAATTTTTCGATGTCTTTTGAAATAGGTTTATTCGCATTAGACTGAATTGTTGCCCTGGTTATAACCTTTCCTATCCGTTTCATGAAGATAGTCTCAAGGTCCGAAAGTGCTCTTTCATGCTCGTCGTGAAGCATTTTGAACTCAGGAGAACGGGAATTGTCAACTTTTTTAATATCCTCTTCAAGTTTCCGGACATATTTCTCAGCCTCCAGGTAAAAATCAGCTGGAATTGTCTTTAATGTCTGGTTTTTTTCCTTAAACAGGACCTGGCTGATTTCTTCTATGTCCATACTCAGCAACACCTCTACAAATTAAGTACACTGCTGCATACTCAGGAATCTCCTGTATGCCCTCTTCTACTTTTAAGTCCTTGCCCTTTAGCTGCACCGAAAAAGGTTTTAAAACCGTTACCTTTACCGGTCTTTCGCCAAAGACAACAGCATCGGTAAGTGGGTCAAACTTCTCTAACTCGGATAAGGCAAGTTTCTTTACCAGCATCCCTGATCCGCCGTGTAATGAGCCCGGCACCCGGATCAAACGTTTGATGTCTGCAGTCACTGGTTCATCAACACTGGCCCCGAATCTATGCAGGAAATCTTCGACAGACTCTCTCATAAAATAGGCAGCAATATCTTTAAAGTTTCTGACGTCAAAGTCAAGCCTTCCTTTCTCCAGGATATCCTTTAAGCCATTTTCGCTATTTGTAAGACTGATTAGCTTTTTTACTGCAGTATCCCCGACTTTCTCATACCTGCGAAGTTCGGGAAACATATCTTTTTTGTACCTTTTCCCACATTCAGCTTTCATATAATCCGTAAGATAAAGCGCAATCCTTCTTCCCCAGCCTGAATCATATCCCACAAGTGTGCATTTAAAAGGCACGTTTTTCATTCCTTTAAATGTCTTTGAGCCGGCCCCGAATTCTCCATCCATAGCAACTTCCCTGAAAAAATATTTAAAGTCAAGATCTCTCCCGCTGAGATAATTTACGATTTCCCTTCTTTCAGCACTTCCAAGCTTCAGGACTTTTGGGCTTCTGACATGGAAATGATACCCTCTTCCTCCGGAGAATACCAGCTCAATCTCCTGTTCCGAAAACCCGAAATCATCTAAAAGGAAGTCCATGAGCTTGAAACTTTCCTTCTTTACAAGCTCCAGCATATCCGCGTAGTTTCTCGGGGCATCTGGAAGGTGGTCTGCATCAAGGTCAAAAATCAATTCTGCCCCTAGCCAGTTCTTCTCATTCATTTTCCGCGCATCAGGATATTCGTAATACGCAGTTGAATTGTAAACATGCGCAGGAGCCATACCGTAAAGATAGTCAAGAGCTTCTCCGGGTGAGCCGAAGGCCTTGTGCCTGTGCATCATCTTATCAGGCATATCGTCAAAGAAGATAAAAGCCCACTCTCTGTTAGGCAGGTGGTCAGGAAGACCTATTTCGGCATTTTTGTAATATTTCTGGAAGCGAGTTTTCAAAAAGCGGGCAGTTCGATTATCCATGATTTCAGGGCTTCTGGAGTTTTGGATCTTAATTTAGGGATTCTTATGAGAGGTGTAGATTAGAGACTCTGACCAGATATTATGATTTATGGATTTTGACCAGATATTATGATTTATGGATTCTGACAAGATTATGGTTTATGGATTATAATTAGGGGCATAGATTAGGAATTCTGACCAGAATTACGGTTTCGTAACTCTAATCAAGGGTATGGTTTAAGAATCTGAATAGGTCTTGTTCAATGATTTCGATCAGGAGTTTTAATTAAGTTTTTGGTTTGGGACTTTTTAACTTTGATAGCATTTAGCTAAGAGAGTCTGGCTGGTTTTTTTCTATGATAGATCAATCTCATATTTTACTTTTGGTTATATGAGTTTTTTTAAAAACGTTTAACAGTCAATTTAAATTTAGATACTTCTCTTTATTGCGATGGGATACATAAAGACTCATGGTCCAGGTGTTTTTGGCAGTAAGGTTCACTCTCAAATGGAACAACAATGTGCAACAACATTATAATAGAGTTCCAGAATCTAACAATAAAAGCTAAAAACAAAACTGAAATAGGTAAGCTGAAAAAAAGCTGAAAACAAGCTGAAAACAAAGATTAACAAGCTGAAAACAAGCTGAAAACAAAAATTAATAAGTAAAAATTAAAATTCGAAGTTGACAAATATGAATTGAATTATAGCTGGAAAATTGTACTGAAAAATGAAAATTGACAAATGAGAATTTAAAAACGAAAAGTAACAAAAATTAAAAATGAATACAGACAACCAATAATTGAAAATAGCAATTAATAAGTAAAATCGTAATTCATAAGTAAAAAACTGACAGGTCAATAAATATCCATAGGGAGTGGGGCTTTTGGGAAATAAATTGAATATCAAGACTTACATTAATACAATTCGATACTACCTGAAAACTGAAGAAACTGAAGAGTCATCTATCCTTGCGCTGGCTGATAATCCGAATGATACTGAAACCTTTGTCAGTCCTTTTACAGATATGCAATTTGCACTGATCCCGGCAGGCGAATTCGAGATGGGTTCACCTTTAGAAGAGAAGGACAGATCAGATTCCGAGTCTCCGATTCATAAAGTAAAAATTAATAACTCTTTTTATCTGGGTAAATCCGCTGTCACGCAAAAACAGTGGAAAAAGATAATGGGCAACAACCCTTCATATTGCAAGGGTGAAGATCATCCTGTTGAGATGATTTCCTGGAACGAAGCTCAGGAGTTTGTAATAAAGCTGAATGAAATGGAAGGAACTGACAAATACCGCTTACCCTCTGAAGCCGAATGGGAATACGCCTGCCGCGCCGGCACACAAACAAGGTGTTTCTTTGGTGAAGACGAGTCAAAACTTGATGAATACGTCTGGCATGCTGGAAATTCAGGAGATAAGACTCACGTAATTGGCTGCAAGAAACCAAATCCCTGGGGACTTTACGATATTAACGGGAATGTATGGGAATGGGTACAGGATAATTGGTACGATAATTACAATGGTGCTCCTTCGGATGGGAGTGCATGGGAAGATGGAAGTAGCTCAGATAGGGTTTCTCGTGGGTGCAGCTGGCTCTGCGAGACCGGGTTATGCCGTTCAGCTGGCCGTTTCAAGCGCAAAACTGAAAGTCGGCTTGCCAATCTCGGGTTCCGTCTGTTGAAGGAATTATAACTTTCCTCTTTAAGGGAATTATAGCTTTCTTCTTAAGGGAATTGTGATTTTCTTCTTTAAGGGAACTATAACTTTGGCTCTTCGTCATTTCCTATGGATAAGATGATTTTCACTTCAAGACCGTATTGTTTTTAATGAGTACAGTATGAGAATATCCACACAAAACAATGAAGAGCCGTAACTTTCTTCTTAAAGGAACTAAACCTTCTTCTATTACTCAAGTAAGCTTAAACATTGAATTGTCTGTAAAATTTTCGAAGAACTTTCTCTTTTTTGCAAGCTTGTTATTTATTATTGAACAAAAATCTTAAATCATATATTCTCTAAAGAAAAACTAAGTCTTAGATTGTGGAACAGTTGGTGGTAGAATACAGCAAGTTCTCGATAAATCTAATTTCTCTATCGTACTCACCTCTGAAGGCATTGAAATTTTTTCGGAATATTGGCAGGAGCAGTGCTGTCAGCTATATAGTTCAATTTGCATGAATATACCTGATGGCTGGATAGAACCTTTAAAATCCGATTGTTCTGAAGGAGATAAAGCTGATCTGACAACCATTTTCAGCACACTTGCAGTTTTCGGCATAACTGGAAAGGTCTTTGCAGAGATAATTCTTGAAGCAATGAAAAACTGGCTAGAATATAGGCCAACTGCTGAAATTGAACTAAAATGCCCTGACGGAAGTACGGTTAAGATTTCAAAGTTGCCTCTTAATAAATTATCTAAGTTTTTTGAAGAAAACCCGCATCTATCAGTCTTTGAAGGTCTGAGTTATTTCATGAACTCTAATAAATAAATCGTGTGTTAGCGTCATGACTGGAAAAAGAGTCGGGCTTGTTATTGGAAATAATTATCCAGATTCCGATAAAGAATTAAGGTTTGCAGTAGCTGATGCTCTCGCAATGAAGGAGGTTCTGCTGAATAAAGATATTTGTGGGTTTGACGAAGTTGAAGAATCAATAGACGATACCTTTATAGACGCAAGGATTAAAATTGAAAAAATACTGAAAAATGCAAACCGTGACGATCTTGTTTTCATTTATTTTTCCGGTCATGGGAAAAAACATCTTGACAATGGATTGCGTTTGTTGTTCAAGGACGCTAGAGAAGATTATCCTCTGGCAACGTCGTTAAATTTTGATTATATCAACAGGTGCATGAAATATCCATCACTTAAATCAGTTATTATCGTTCTTGATTGCTGCTATAGTGGTGCTGCCGGAATAAAAGGAGACGATTTAGAAGAAGCATTTTCTAATTATTCCACGGGTCCGGGTACGATAATTCTTACATCTACAGGTTTGATTGGATCACCGAAAGCTAAGGAAGATCCAGAACTCAAACACGGCATTTTTACTAACTATTTGCTGGAAGGTTTGAAAACTGGTGGTGCAGATGAGGATGAAGATGGTCTCATATATGTGAACGATTTGTATGAATACGCCCACAATAGAACAATAAAACGAAGTTCTCAATCTCCGGTTATGAAAACGCAGATGGAAGGGAAAATCCTAATCGCAAAGAATCGTAAAAAAATTAAAGATAATGAATATCAACTAAAAAGTAGCAAGCTTCTTAGAGAGTTCAGTATCCAACTTCCTCCTCGTATACTTGGCGAATCTCTGACAATTCTTAGGAATTATTACTATGCCCCTTCCCCTCTGGAACAAGTTGATATTACCATATACAATTTTTTAGAATTACTTTTAAAGGGTGAATTTTCGGTTGATAATTATATTGAAGCTGTGCAGAGGCTTAAAGGGATTAGTATAAGCACTCCCCTTCCTCGAAATAAAAACACTGGTAGTGTCTCGAAACCTGAAGTTACAAATATTGGAAATAAAGGGATTTATGAGGAATCCAAGAAATACGAGATCCCAAAAACCTTCACCAGCCCTTCTACAGGTATGGAGTTTGTCCTTATCCCAGCCGGAGAATTTATGATGGGATCTCCTTCTGGTGAAAAGGGCAGGTTTGATGATGAAGATCCAGCTCACAAAGTAACAATTGGATATTCCTTTTATATGGGTAAATATCCAGTTACTCAAAAACAGTGGAAAAAAGTTATGGGTGATAATCCTTCAACCTTTAAAGGTGAAAGTCGGCCTGTGGAAAGCATCTTTTGGGAAGATGTTCAAGAATTTATTAAAAAATTGAATAAAAATGAAGGTGCTAGTAAATATCGTTTACCATCGGAAGCTGAATGGGAGTATTGCTGCAGAGCCAGTACACAAACAAGGTATTTTTTTGGTGACAATGAGTCAAAGCTTGATGAATATGCGTGGTATGATGATAACTCAGGTTCTGAGACTCATCCAGTTGGTCAGAAAAAATCTAATAAGTGGGGTCTTTATGATATTGTTGGGAATGTTTGGGAATGGGTTCAAGATAAATGGCATCACAACTACCTCGTTACTCCTTCTGATGGTAGTGCATGGGAAGATGACTATAGCTCCTCACATGTAGTCCGGGGTGGCAGTTGGAGCTACCCTGCCAGACGCTGCCGTTCGGCAGATCGCCGCAGGAACTTACCTGAGAGCTGTAAGAGCGACATAGGCTTTCGTCTCTTGAAGAAACTGTAACCACCTTCTCCATTATCCCTTTACAACTAACGCCCTGACGATCCAAATTTTATTTATAAAGCTAAGTTCGAGCTCGAAGCGTGCGAAGCTGCCGAGCCTGAGTGCTGAGCCGCTTCACTTTAATCTAATTTCTCTAAATTCTTCAGTAATGCTTATACCAAAAGCCTCTATTATATCCACTTCATGAAACAGGATATGTCAAGCGCCGACGTTGCTGCAGTTGTTGCCGAGCTGTCAGCAGGTCCCAAATCCATTATTGATGCGAAGATCGGAAAGATCTATCAGCCCACTAACGAAGAGATTCGCATCAACCTTTACGTTTTTCACCAGGGCAGGGACAACCTGGTTATTGAGGCCGGGAAGCGCATTCATCTAAGCAAATACCTCAGGGCAAGCCCAACGCTTCCCCAGGCTTTTCCGATGCTGCTTAGAAAATACCTGATGGGAGGCAGAATTACATCTGTTGAGCAGCACGACTTTGACAGGATAGTGAAAATTGGAATTGAGAGAGCTGGAGTCCACAGTACTCTTATTGTGGAGCTTTTCGCCCCAGGGAACATACTTATTGTTGATTCGGAAAACAGGATTATTCTGCCTATGAATCCCGTAACCATGAAGGATAGGCGGCTCAGGAGTGGAGAAATATACGAACTGCCTGAGGCACAGATAAGTCCTCTCAAGGTTAAGGTTTCTGACCTTATGAAGGAGTTTTCCACGTCTTCGGCTGATATCGTCAGGACGGTTGCCACAAGGTTCAATCTGGGAGGAGTTCTGGCAGAAGAAGTCTGTGCCAGGGCAGGAATTGACAAAGCGAAGCCTTCAAAGGAAGCAACTGAAGAAGATGCATCCAGGCTCTGCAATGCAATGCACGATCTCTTTTCCCCGCTTTTGAGGGTAGGAACCGGAGATAAAGAACTCGAAGAAGCTGAAGCCGAGACTGAACTTAAATCAGAAATCGAGTCTAAACCAGAAACCGAACTTAAATCAGAGATCGAGTTCAAACCAGAAACCGAACTTAAATCTGAAACCGAACTTAAACCTGAGACCGAAGCTGAAGGCGAGGCTCCCAAGCTCAGGCCTCAGCATGTGAAAAAGGAAATCAACGGAAAGCTGGAAACTTTCGATGTGCTTCCTTTTGACCTTATCCGCTATTCCGGATTTGAAAAAGAATATTTTGATTCTTTTAACACGGCACTTGATGAATTTTTTGGAAAAAAGGCGCTTGAGCAGGTCGAAGAGGTAAAGGCAGCTCAGAAAAAAGAAAAAACCCTTGGCGTTTATGAACGGCGGCTTCTTCAGCAGGAAGGGAGCCTTACAAAGTTCGAAAAAGAAATCGAGAAAAATAATACCCTTGCTGAGACAGTCTATGCAAATTACCAGGGCATCGAAGAGCTTCTTTCTGTGCTTAATGGTGCAAGGTCAAAGGGGTATTCCTGGGACGAGATCCGCTCCATTCTGAAGCAGGCCAAAAAGACCTTACCTGCCGCGCAGAAAATCACAAATATTGACCCAAGGACAGGGACTGTAACTGTGAACCTTGACGGGAAGATTATTGGTCTTGACATCCGCAAGACAGTGCCGCAGAATGCTCAAGAGTATTATGAAAAGGTCAAGAAATTTAGCAAGAAAAAAGACGGAGCTCTCAAAGCTATCGAAGATACCAGGAAGGCGATGGAGAAAAAGGCCGTGGCAAAGGCTGCAAAGGCAGGGAGGAAGCTCCAGGCGTCCAGGAAAAAGCACTGGTATGACAGGTTCAGATGGTTTGTGTCCTCGGATGGCTTCTTTGTTGTTGGAGGCAGGGATGCAGATACCAATGAAGATATTTTTAAGAAATACCTGGAAAAGAGAGACCTTGTCTTCCATACCCAGACTCCGGGTGCTCCTCTCACAGTTATCAAGACCGGCGGGGAAGAGGTTCCCGAATCTACCTTACAGGAAGCGGCACAGTTTGCTGTTTCTTATTCCAGCCTCTGGAAAGCAGGGCATTTCAGTGGAGATTGCTACTGGGTTAAAGCCGAGCAGGTCAGTAAAACTCCAGAATCAGGAGAATATGTGAAAAAAGGAGCTTTTATCATCCGTGGGGAGCGCAATTACTTTAAGGACATTCCTCTCGGCGTTGCAGTCGGGCTTGAACTCAAAGGCGAGACGAGAGTTATAGGCGGACCTGTTTCTGCTGTCAGAAAACATGGGGATTATATCCTCGAAATTGTCCCTGGGGCTTTTAACCAGAATGATATCTCTAAAAAGATCTACAGGATTTATGCCGACGAACTCAATGATCCCCGTTTTGTGAAGCAGATTGCCTCTCCTGACCAGATCGCTATGATGGTCCCGCCCGGAGAATCGGACTTAAAGAGCCAGAAGCCGAAAAGGAAGGGAGAAAGGATCGAGGGGGAAAGCGAGGAACATGAGGATCCGGAAGGCGAGGACGGACTCGAAGATAACGAAGAAGAACTTGAAAAGGAATTCGGAAAAAACTTCGGAAAGGGAACTGAAGACGAATCCAGGGAAAAACTCGCCAACGAAGACACAGAAACGAAAACCGGGGAAGGAACGGAAGAGGAAATTGAAATGCACGGAGTGAAAAAGGCATGAGAGTTACAAACCGTTCCCTTAAGGGAAGGGAAGGGGAGATTGCAGTAACAGCCGAAACCCTCGATGACCTCTGGCACCTGAAATATATAATCGAAAAGGGGGACCTGGTCTTTGCGGTTACCAAACGGAAAGCCGATTCGGCAAGTGACAAAATCCGCCCTGAAAAGGTTGAGAAGGTAAAAGTCAGGCTTGGTATCAGGATTGACGATATCGAGTTTCACAAGTTTGCGAACCGTCTCAGGGTTCATGGGATGATAGAGCGTGGAATGGATGTGGGTTCTTATCATACTCTCAATGTCGAGATCGGAACCAATCTTTCTATCATCAAGGAACACTGGAAGAATGACCAGCTCCAGCGTATCCAGGATGCTGAAGAAGCTTCGAAGCGCCCTAAAGTCGTTATAGTGGCAATAGAAGAAGGTGATGCCGATATTGGCTTTGTGCATCACTACGGAATAGAGATATATTCTCATATCCGGCAGTCCTCTGGTAAGCGAGAAACTGGACTGAGGAACGAGTTTTTCAGAGAAGTTGTAGAACAGCTAAGGCACGCCGTTCCAGAGGAAGCGTCCATAGTCATTGCCGGGCCCGGGTTTACTAAAGAGGATTTCATAAAATATTTCCAGGAAACCGAACCTGCTATGGCCTCAAAAGCTCTGATTGAAGATACTTCCATGATAGGAATGTCCGGCTTTCAGGAAGTTCTGCGCAGAGGTGCAGTTGACCGTATTATGCAGGAATCCCGTATAGCTCGTGAATCTGCTCTGATGGAAGACCTTATCCGTGAGATCTCAATGGACGGAAAAGCTGCCTACGGCCTTGCCGATGTTAAGAACGCCCTTAACTACGGAGCTGTCGAAACTCTGCTTGTTGCCGATGAAACCCTCCGGGAAGGGCGGGAAAAAGGAGAGGATATCGATAAGCTCCTAATGGAAGTTGAACAGTCTCAGGGAAAGGTTATTGTTTTCAGTACAGACTTTGAGCCCGGAGAAAAGCTTCATAAACTTGGAGGAATCGCAGCTCTGCTTCGTTTCAAGGTGACAGGTTGATTTTCGGTCAAGACTTTTTTGTAAAAGGGTTGCAGCTCTGTTTCGTTTCAAGGTGATAGGCTGATTTTCGGTCAAGACTTTTTTGTAAAAGGGTTGCAGCTCTGCTTCGTTTCAAGGTGACAGGTTAAGTTAATCAAACGAGCTATCTAGTGTTATGGCAATTTAATTATTGAGCATGGTATTTGATAGCCTCTCTTCAATAAATCGCGATTTAGAGTTGATATGTGGACAATAACTAAATTTTCAAGACTCGTTTTAATTATTACATTCTTTTGACCCAGTGCTCTCATCGTTTCTTTCATTTTTGTAAGAGCCCTGAATTTCTCCAACTACTGTTGAAACTATGAAATTTCCAGCTCCTGTAGATCTGACAAAATCTTAATACAAAGTTATTTATAACATTACTAGGAAATAGGATTCCGTATTCCTTTAAAGATTATTAAATAAAACTGGTATAGAGGAGAATTAGTTGATTTATAAAACGGCAGAGAAGAAGCTTTCAAAACAAATTTCACACGGATCTTTGTTTGAGAATGGCATTTTTTAACTTCTGACGAAATTTGTGGAAAATTTGAGGGCTATTCGTACAACACCAATCTACGAGTTCATCCCAAAAACGCGTTTCTTCTCAAATATTTTAGAACTAATTTCTGTGACAAGAAACTCAATTGGTAGTTTACAAGCCTCATTGCCAAGGGCTGCGTTTGAGATTAAGAAAAATCAATTTAGAGTTTCGAAATGAATTAATTAGTAAAATTTATCAACTACTTAGATTTATTTGTTGTTACTTTTTAAAAAATAAATATTACCAATACTGATATTATCGTGTATATTATGTTAAAACATATGATAACAAATAAAGAAGAGTGATAATTTCTTATGAGACCCCACGTTCAGAGGACTTTGATTTCCCTGCTTGCTCCGATTACGATTTGTTTGTTGATTGTTCCCGCAGGTTTTGCAGCTCAAGCTCCAGTTATCTCTGGTATTCCCCTCGACACAAACGAAACATTATCAGATGGATTCTGCTGGAATGCGACCACTTTTGGCGGCTTTAATTATCCTGTAAACCAGCACAAAAACTTCGTAGCTTCTGAAAACTGGTCTGGTGAACGCCTTCAGTATGTAGAAAAAGACGGCAAAGATGAACTTGGAAAAAGCCATCCTGGAAACCATGTAATAGGTGAAGGAGAACTTGTTTATACTACCCGTCCTTTCTCTTCAAAATACAAGGTTGTTTCTGAGCTTGATCTTGACGCCAAAACAACTCCTAAAGAGCTTAGTGGGATGTTCTACTACAAACTCGCCTGGTTTGGAAAACCGTATATTACCGTCGGAGGCGACTCCACCCGGCTTACAAACCTTGTAATGGACCAGAAATCTGGCGATAAAGAAACATTAAAGGCCGGAGATTCCTGGGATTTAGGGAGTAATTATTCTCTGGTAGTTAACCAGGTTGATGTCGACGGCGAAAAAGTATGGTTTGAACTAGATAAAAACGGGGAAGAAATTGAGTCAGGAATTGTAAACACAAGTGGAAATGTTTCTGATAAAACCTTTACTGCAACTGCGGATTTCGGAGATAAGAAAGACCAGCTCTACTTTATGACCTATGTAGACTCCGTATTCACAAGTGCTACTGATTCTTTTGCAGTCTTTAAGTATACCTGGCTCATCGATAAAGATAAAGTGATGCTCATTGAGAATGGGGACGAATATCAGGGTTTTGAGGTAAAAGAAGCTTCTGAAAACGAAATCGTCCTTACGAATTCAAATTCTATCACTTTGAACCTTGATAAAGATAAAAAGAACTACTTTACCGATTCCTGGTATTTCCAGACCTCAGATGAAGGAAAGGGAAGCACTTCTCCGGAAGGGTATGTTATCTATCCGGCAAAAGAGCTTAACAGCTCTGGAAATTATACCTTGAGAGGCTTGCCTTTTGACACTAATGAAACCTCATCTGATGGTTTTATCTGGAATGCGGCCACTTTCAGCGGCTTTAACTATCCTGTAAATAAACATAAGAATTTTGTAGCTTCTGAAAACTGGTGGGGTGAACACCTTCAGTATGTAGAGAAAGACGGTCAGGATGAACTTGGAAAAGATCATCCTGGAAACCATGTAATAGGTGAAGGAGAACTTGTGTATACTACCCGTCCGTTCTCTTCAAAATACGGAGTTGTTTCCGAGCTCGATCTTGACGCCAATACAACTCCTAAGGAGCTTGGTGGGATGTCCTATTATAAGCTCCCCTGGTTTGGAAAACCGTATATTGCCGTAGGAGGCGACTCCACCCAGCTTGCAACCCTTGCAATGGACCAGAAATCTGAAGATAAAAAAACATTAAAGGCTGGAGATTCCTGGGATCTCGGGAGTAATTATTCTCTGGTAGTTAACCAGGTTGATGTCGAYGGCGAAAARGTATGGTTTGAACTAGATAAAAACGGGGAAGAAATTGAGTCAGGAATTGTAAACACAAGTGGAAATGTTTCTGATAAAACCTTTACTGCAACTGCGGATTTTGGGGATAAGAAAGACCAGCTCTACTTTGTAACCTATGTAGATAAGATATTCACAAGTGCTACTGATTCCTTTGCAGTCTTTAAGTATACCTGGCTCATCGATAAGGATAAAGTTATGCTCATTGAAAACGGGGACGAATATCAGGGTTTTGAGGTAAAAGAAGCTTCTGAAAATGAAATAGTCCTCACAAATTCAAATTCTATCACTTTGACCCTTGATAAAGATAAAAAGAAATACTTTACCGATTCCTGGTATTTCCAGACCTCGGATGAAGGAAAGGGAAGCACTTCTCCGGAAGGGTATGTTATCTATCCAGCAACCGATGTTACTGTAGAGGATAACGCTTCTTCAGGTGTCAATAATTCTGAAAATATCTCGAATGACTCTCTCTCGAATGAGTCTGCACCCTCTACATCCTCTGCTTCTCTTCTCGAGAGTAAGGCTGACGATTTAAAAGATGTTAACAGCAGCAGTCCTGAGGAAAAATACGGAGTGGAAACTTCCGCAAAAGCTCCTGGTTTTGAGGTGCTTGCAGGATTTTTCGGAATAACTCTTTGTCAGTACTTCATGAAAAGAAGGGATTAAGAGATTTATCTCAAAAATTGAGGATTAAAAAAGAGTAGTTTTTTGAAGTTCTCTTCCTTTTTCTCTTTTTTTTCTCTTTCTTTTTCTCTCCCTTTTTTTCAGTTCGTTTTCTCTTCCTTTTTTCAGTTCGTTTTCTTTTACATATTTAGCCTTACTACTTCTGATTCCTGTTAATTGATTCCTGTTAATTGATTCCTGTTAATTGATTCCTGTTAATTGATTCCTGTTAATTGATTCCTATTACTGAGTCCTGTTAACTGAGTCCTGTTAACTGATCCCTATTGATTGATACCTATAAGATCTCTATTCACCGATACCTCTTGACTGGTTCTTTGTTATATCAGGAGAAGAGCGATAAACCCGCTTAGAAAGATTCCGTCAAAGGTTCCTGCCCCTCCTATGCTTGCAACCGGAGCTCCAAGATTCTTAATTTTTCCCAGGTTAAGAAGATCGGCTCCAATAAGGGTTCCGAGTACTCCTCCTGTATAAGCAATGACAACGCGGCACTGGTCAATTGGACAACCCGGGATATGAATTATCGAGGTCAGCAAAATAGCAGCAAGGGCAGCTGCAAGGGGTGGGACCAGCGCCGGGGTTGCAATACCTATGCCGCGGATCGGCTTTGCTACGGAATGAGTTATGATTGTAACTATTAAGATGCCGGTTCCTGCAAGCAGGAGAGACGAAGGGAATTTCATAAGAAGGTAAGCTGAAATTAGAATCGGAATAACCGCTCCTCCTACATTCACAGCAATTGTCGTTTCATTTTTTATCACACGCCGAAATGGAACCCTGTAAGATACGCCAAAAACACGGACATATGTATCTCTAACTACCGGAGCATCGGATCTAAGGGTTGCCAGAGGGATATTGATACCGCTTCCGAAGAGGGACATTAACATGATAAGGAGCGCATCCTCTATAGAGAAGCCAATCTTCGTAAAGGTGGAAACAATTATTCCAAAAAAAAGAGAACTAAGCCCGAAAATCAGAATAAAGATCAGAAGCAGAAGGAATGTAAGGCTAAAAGGAATGTAAAAAAGTTGTCTTCTCATGAAAATGCTCCACTTTCTTTATTTCCCCGATATTTAAACATATACTCCCTTTATTTTCCCGTATATTTATACTCTCTTTATTTTCCCTTATATTTAGATATATAATTTCTTTATTTCCCCGAATATTTAGAAATACATTTTCTTTATTTGAGTCTATGTTCTGCCCTTCTTCTTACACGTTCTGCTGAAAGCCTTTGCTCTTAAAAAGTTCGCAACTCAACACTCAGGGATGTAACTAAAAATGTTTAATCCTGTGTAAAAAAGTTCTGATTTTCAGGATTAGATGTATCTTACCGCAGGCTTCAGGCATTCCATGCAAATTATTTCTTTCGCGTCTTTATATACCCTTATAATCCCGCCCGACTCGGATACCGTAACTGCAATCGCAACCGTATCTCTGCTGATTGCGGCTGCCGAGACGTGTCTACCTCCCAGTCCTTTATCAATATCCACATTTTTTGCATCAACGTCAAGGTAGCGGCCTGCGGCCTGGATTATTCCGTTTTCATCTACAACAAAAACCCCGTCAAGTTGGGAAAATTCCTTTATGGATTCCCAGTTTCTCTTGTCAAGGATATTCCGGTAAATTTCATCATGGCCTGCGTAAGGATTCAGTATTAACTGGTGAGAGCGTTTCAGAACCTCTTCGGAATCGCCTATTATGAAGGCAGCGCCTATCTTTTTGCCTTCCCTGCCTGTAAGGACAATATCAAAAGAGATTTTCATGATTGCGCTCATCACTTCAGGCTTTATCCTTTCCTGGCATTCCTTCATAGCTTTTATAAGGGGATTTTCATCGAGGTTATGTACAATAATCGAACTGGAGCTGCGGGTTTCGATCACGCCTACAATAATCCCGTCTTCCAGTTTTCCAAGCACGTATTCTATGGCGGTGGCTTGCTGAAGGTGATCAGAGTTACCTGCAGCCTCGCGGTTTATCTGGTCACCGAGTTCCTTTACAGGATTTTTTCCATCCTTTCCAGTGGAGACAAGGTGGTCTATTATGCTTTTAGGACGCATGGAGATGTAATAGACCGGAATTCCCCCAGTTTCGATCCCTTCAAAACTCAACTCTCCGGAAACCATAATTGCGGCAGCATCAAGTTCTCTGGAAATCTGGGCTGCCGTCTCTGCAATTATACGTGCTCTATTCATATGATCCACCGCTTTTTCTTTTTGCAGCAACCGATTTGAGGCTCCACTTTTTATTTTTAGAGTTATTATTTTTTTTGAACTAACATTATTTTCTTAAATCAAGGTTATTATTTTTTAACTTAGCGTTTTTCGCCGGACTAAAATTCTATACTGCAGGTTAACATTGAGACCAACTTAATAAATACTTAAGCTTATTTCCTTCTCTGTACTTATCTCTTGTATATTATAATTGCCCTGTAATCCATTGATCTGTCCTTTTTTTCCTGTCCTTTTGCACTATTGTCTCTTTCGTATTTTTCTAAAAGATTTTGTGGAGGGTTTACAATTCCTTCAAAAAATAGACCTAAACTCAGTTTTTCCAGACGAAAATTAACAGGAAGATTTTTCTGGTTCGCTTTTCAATTAAGATTGGTGAATGCTTTGATCAGGACATTTATAGCAGTGGAATTAGATCCCAGTTTTACGGAGAAGATTCGAGAGCTTCAGGCCAGATTTTCTGGTTTTGATTTGAAGTTTGTTGATCCTGAGCTTGTTCACATAACTCTGAAGTTCCTGGGAAACGTGGATGAATCAAGAGTTTCCTCGCTTTCTGCAGCTCTCGACTCTATTACGTGCGAGCCTTTCGAAGCAAAAGTAGGGGGACTTGGAGTATTTCCCAAGCCTTCGAATCCCAGAATCCTCTGGCTGGGTGCAACCGGAAACTTCAGGGCGTTACACGACAATGTAGAAGAGTTACTGGAACCTTTTAAATTCGAAAAAGATGACAGAGAATTTACTGCCCATGCTACTCTTGCCAGGATAAAGTTCCTCAAGAAAGATCAGAAAAACACATTAATAAATATAGTAAAGGAATTAATGGATATCGAAATTGGTACTATGTGGGTAAATAAAGTGCTTTTAAAGAAAAGCACACTGACTCCGAAAGGGCCGATCTATGAAACTCTGCATACCGTGTACATGGACTAATCGACGTATCGGGGACAGATGAAAAATGGATAGAACTCTGCATACCGTATACATGGACTGACCTGTGTTACATTTCTTTCTTCTATACCTTTTCTGCCCTTCCTGCCTTCTCTATAGATCTTTCTTTCGTGCGGTAAGCGCACCTCATATTTGTGGTCCTTAATTAACTCCCCCTGTTCTGGATCGTTTACTCCTCTGGAACCGATTCGTACAGCTTTCTCCTCTCCGAAGACATGTTTTTGAAATACTCATTTGCTTCTTCAGGAGACACGGCTCTAAGTGTTCCGTCTGGTTCCTGTATGACCACACCGCTTTCTGTTAGCATCCTGTATCTGGCTTTCCGGACTTCTTTGTCAGGATGGCAGACAAAGTGGCAGTTTGAACAGGTATATTCCATTCTGTTTCCTGGAATCAGGCATATGAAAAATCCGCCTTTGATACTTGGCCTTTTGAGGTACGCTTCTATTGTACCGGGCATCGCAGCGATAAAATCTTCATCCTTTTTGGGAATCTCAAAGCGAGCCGGAGACCAGGTAGACCATTTTCCGGAAGCATTCAGACCTGTAAGTCCTCCGCAAACAAGGAAACATCGGCTGTTGCTTCTCCTTTTTCCGTAGCTAAACTCTTTTCCTCCAAGATTTACCGTTACCTTCTCAAGAGGGTCAACATATCCAGAAGAGCAGACTGCAAGGCAGATCTTGCACTCATCACAATAGTTTTCTTCTTCCGGCAGTGGCTCTGTTGGGATAAGCTCTGCGTCAGTAACTACAGATGCCAGGACAATTGCTGATCCGTATTCCTTTGTAATTATGTTCCCTGAGTATCCAAAATGTCCTATTCCGGAGCGAACTGCCAGGTATCTATGGGAAATAGGGGGGTGCATATCCAGCAGCCAGTTTTCCGAATCCTGACGGTAAACGAAATTTGCAATCTGGGGGACAGCTTTGTACCCGTACTGCTGTAAGAATCCTGCCATTTCAAGGGCTACCCCGTTGGCAAGGGTGGTGGTTCGCACTTTATTAGTGTCAAGGGATGTATGGTCCTCTTTTCTAAAATAAGGTTCTATGAGGTTCTGGTCAAAAGCAAGGGCAAAAACAATTGCCGACTTCGCCTCTGGTAACACATATGTCAGATCCGTAGAAGGAGGGCCACCTGCAAGTGTTTCGGTTGTTGTGATTCCCACTCGAAAGGCTCCAAGGGTTAGGGCCATTTCTTTGAGCTCTTCGGTTAGTTTTTCAGCTTTCGATTTATCAGTTTGTTCTTCCATTCTCGACTCCTCAGGCAAATTAAATAAAATTGATCTCAATTTATTTTATGTCAGACAAATGATATATTCATGATCGGCATTCGAATATACTAATTCCCTACAAGTATAGCCCAGTGACTTTTAAAAGAATAGATCGCATGGTTTTTTGAAAATTAGAAAAGTACTATTGTACATATACGAAAATGACTATTTTATAAAAGTGAGAAAAGATCAATTAGTCCAAAATAAAATAAAATAAAATAAAATAAATATAATGGTCAAATAATATTTTATGCAGGTAATAACAAAATTAAATAATATATAATAAAAGATATAGAAAAATTGAGTGACGTAAATATTACTAAAATCAATAATGGAAATGATAGTATAAATCGTAAAATTATTGATGGTGGCAAAACTGGAAACTTAAATAAGTTTGGCTGGGAGAGTAAAAGCGGACCAAGAAGATGAAATGTTATCGTTTTTCTTTAACCGTTCTACTTTAGAGTTGCCATTTTTCGTCTCTTGTTATTCTTTTATTTTGCTTTCTATACATTTATATATTGGTTGCATCCTGGCTGTAACGCACAAACGGTATTTAAAATGCAGTTAAACACAACAACTCAGAACATTCAAAAGTTTAAATATCATCTTCTCTAATATGGTGCAAGCATGAATGGAGGACTCTACGATTAAAGAAGAGATATGGATTGAGAAGTACAGACCTGTGCGGCTGGACCAGGTGGCGGGGCAAGAAGAAACAATCGAACGCCTGAAGTCCTATGTTGCAATGAAAAATCTTCCTCATCTGCTGTTTTCCGGGCCACCGGGAGTCGGAAAAACCGCCTCTGCAGTTTCGATTGCAAGAGAGATTTTCGGGGAAGACATGTGGCGTGAAAACTTTACCGAACTTAATGCGTCGGATGAGAGAGGAATTGACGTTGTCCGGACAAAGATCAAAAACTTCGCAAAAACTGCCCCTATAGGAGAAGCCGAATTCAAGATTATCTTCCTGGATGAGGCCGATGCACTGACCTCAGATGCCCAATCTGCACTCAGGCGGACAATGGAGCGTTTCAGCAATAACTGCCGGTTTATCCTATCCTGTAATTACTCTTCCAGGATTATCGAGCCTATCCAGTCCCGCTGTGCCGTCTTCAGGTTCAGGCGACTTTCCGAGGAGGCTATCAGGAAACGCCTTGAATACATCGCTAAAGATCAGGGGCTGTCCGTTACTGAAGACGGATATGAAGCTCTTATTTACGTAGCCCAGGGAGATATGAGAAAAGCCGTGAATTCACTCCAGGCTGCTGCTTTCGTTGAGCCGAATAAATCTATATCCAGGGAAACAATCTATAGAACTACCGCAACCGCAAATCCGGAAGATATCAGAAACCTGATTGAAACTGCCCTGCGTGGAAACTTCAGGGCTGCTCGAAAGGAACTTAACAGATTGCTCTACGAAGAAGGGCTCTCTGGAGAAGATATAGTTGGACAGATTTACAGGGCAATCTCCGAAATGGATAATCGGATGATTCTGGACCTTGAGCTTTCTGAGAAGCGTATTGTTGAACTCGTAGACGTAATAGGTGAGATTGATTTCAGGCTCACGGAAGGAGCAACTGAAAAGATCCAGCTTGAAGCTTTACTCGCACATTTTGCGCTTTCTAGCTCAGATTAAAGGTTTTAACAACTCGGAAAAATCTTCTCCCAACCCAGGTATCTCTAGAACTGTTAAAATGGCTTGAATTCGGCCATTTTTAAAATATGAACATACGGAATTAATAAATTCTGATTACCATGTCTGTTGAAATAACATTAGTAGAAATGTTGGGGTCTGTTCCCCACTGGCTTGCAGTTTTGATCATGGGAGCTATACCTATCTCTGAACTGAGAGCGGCAATCCCTGTTGCAATAGGCATCTATAGAATGAGCCCATTTGAGGCCTTCTTCTTCTCAGTGCTTGGAAACCTCCTTCCTGTAATTCCCCTTCTGCTCTTTCTTGAGCCGGTCTCAAACTATCTCAGACGTTACTCGATCTTTGATACTTTCTTCACCTGGCTCTTCTCAAAGACTCGCCGGAACCATACCGAGAGCTTTGAAAAGTACGGACTCCTTGCCCTAACCATCTTCGTAGCCATCCCCCTACCGGCTACCGGGGCCTGGTCTGGCTGCGCAGCAGCATTTGTATTTGGGGTCAAGTTCAAGCAGGCCTTACCTGCAATTGCTGCAGGGGTGATGATAGCAGGAATTATAGTAACGGCAGTTACTGTAACAGGAATAGGTCTCGTTGATATGATAATGGGAGCATAATTTCCCTTTTTATCAAAGACCTGCCCTGTAGAACCCCTAACCGCAGCAAATCTGGAAAACGTAGCTGTATAATAGAATCTCACGTAAAAATTAAGAGAATCTCACGTAAAAATTAATGGAGTTTCACGTAAAAATTAAGAGAATCTCACGTAAAAATTAATGGAGTTTCACGTAAAAATTAAGAGAATCTCACGTAAAAATAGGAAAATGCTGGGTACCAGCATTTTATTTTCTGTTTCGTCCCGTAAAGTAAGATGATGCCACTGGTGAATAGCGTTAATGGGTGGTCAGTCTTAGTTTACAGCATTTCTTTTGCTAATTTTATGTCTTCAGCTTTTACAGTTTTTCGACCTGCATGTTCTGCGAGTTTTATTGCTTCTCTTGAAATCTCAAGTCCATATTCTTCCAGAATTTCTGTAAGGGCCATTCCTGCACTCTCACTAACTCTATGAGCACCTGCAGTTCTTATTAAACGCTCAATTGGTGCAAATGGTATTACTTTTGCCATATTATCCTCCATTCTTCTTTATTTGTTAATATATATCCTTATAATTCCTGATTTTGTAATCAGATTCTATAAATAACTTTGCTTACGTTGGGGTTTTTACTTCCTTTCCAGCTTTTAATACCTTTTTCTCCTTTATTTTACTTTCCAGAGCCTCACTATTTGTTTTTTATTTCTCACTATTTGTTTTTTATTTATAGCATAAATTACGCTTCGGAGACGCCTGTCCGTTTTGCTCGCTTCGCCTGCTCAAAAAGACTGATCCACCCAAGTACTGATGGGAGCACAGAAAATCGAAAATTTTTTGTGAGTTGTGATATGTAATTTCAATTTAACTGTGCCCTGCGAGAGAGTTGCGGCTTTATAGCAACCGTTGCGCCGGTTGATCACGCCGATAGGGTCTGGGGATAAGGTCATCAGACTCAAACGGTTCCTGGGGTTTTCGGTCAAGCCTTTTTTGAAAAGGGTTGCGGTCAAGCCTTTTTTGAAAAGGGTTGCGGTCAAGCCTTTTTTGAAAAGGGTTGCGGGTTAAGAGAGGGGTGAATTATGGGGGAGAATACCTGTTTTGATTTACGGTTATTGGGTGGGGAGTAAACCCAGTTTAGATCTCTTTTTCGAAATCTTGATATGAGATTATCCGAATCTAAACAGATATGCTTTTACAGGAACTCCTTGGCATTAATGAAGACGTCTATTTTGTAGAGGAAAGTTATCTCGCCCAGAGGACTATTGAGCGTACACTTGATTATCTTAAAGGGGTCCGGAGGTTTGCAGAGGCAAGGAAGGTGCGGCTCCTGAGAGTTTACGAAGGGAAGTACACACTTGGGCTTTTGCTTTTTAATTCGGCAGACGAGGAAGTCCCTGTAGATTTCTGGTCGGTTTTTACGGGAGCTCTTGCAGGAACTAGTTCTAAAAAGGATTTTGAAGCCATTACAGCCTCTCTTCTTGCTTTCAATATCCCTGAAAAAGAAATTGAAGTTTCTTCGGAAACCTGGCGAGATGCCGTTAATGAGTACTATTCGCTAATGCTTGTAAACCGGAATCTTTGCCCGGGCTGCGCGGTTAAATCCGAGTCTTACGGGAGTGTCTTTTCGGAAAATCGTGTGCAAAGGGTCGCAGAAATCTTCGATGTTCTTCAAAAAAAGGGGATTTACCCTGAAGGCAGGCTTCTTGAAGTCTGCTGTGGAAATGGGATGTCCACACTTGCCCTCTACAGACTTGGGCTTAACCCACTGGCTGTAGAAATTAACAAATGTACAGTCTGCCAGGGGCTTGAGCAGGGAGTTTTAAACCCTCGAAGAACGGTTGTAATGGATGCAACGGTTCTTTCCAGATATTTTGAGCCGGGAAGTTTTGATGCCGTGATGGGCTTTATGCTTGGGCTTGTCTATGAATTCAATAAAGAGCTCTGGATAAATATTGTAAGAGAGATGGCCTCGGTCGCAAGTGAGAATGCTCTCATGCTTTTTACGGTTAGCAGCAAGCCGGAGGCTGAAATTCTTGCCGGAGCCCTTCTCAGGTCGGGAGTCAAAGGTGAAATCGTAGATAACACCGACTCTGAAGGGACTTACGATCAGTGGTTTTTTGTGGGAAGAAAACAAAAAGCTTAACCTGGAAGCTGCAAACTCAAGGAAATTGCTATTTTCCGGTTCAGACAAGTATATTTTATTCGACTTTCAAAAAACTTTAGTTTTCTAATTTCTAATTTTTAATTTATGAAATGGCTTTTAATTTGTACCATGAGCCTGGAACTTTTTAAAAGCTATACCCTTAATGTTAACAGGCGAAAAGTATATACTTGTTAACAATTGTATATTAAAGAATTCTTATCAACGCAGATCGATTAAGTACTGCGTTCACATCTGTAAAATTAATATCCTCTGGTTGCGGTTCTGGAAAGTTGGTTAAAAGTCGGTTAAATATGACCGGAAATCCCTCTTTCCGGCAAAACCGCAGAAAATCACATCAAAACCACAACCTGAGGACTTATACATTTTACTCAAACGGATCAAAATCTTAACCCGGATAATTCCGGAATATCAAAAGAAACCCCAAAAATAATCGTTCAAAGTATACTATCAAAAATATTAAATCCGGTTATTTTGATTCGACTTTAAGAGGTTCATCCATGAGTGTAAAAATTACCGAAACCATCCTCCGGGATGCACATCAATCTCTCCTGGCAACCAGAATGCGGACAAGAGATATGCTCGAAGTGGTTGAACAACTGGACCAGATAGGGTATTTCTCCCTTGAAATGTGGGGAGGCGCCACCTTTGACAGCTGTATCCGCTACCTTAATGAAGATCCCTGGCAGCGCCTGAGGGATATCAAAAAAGAAATGAAAGACACATACGCTCAGATGTTGCTCAGAGGCCAGAACCTTGTAGGGTACAGGCACTATTCGGATGACGTGGTCAAGAAATTCGTTACAAAATCCTACCAGAACGGAATTGACATTTTCCGGATTTTTGATGCTGTCAATGATGTCCGGAACATGGAATTCTCTATCAAAGTGGCAAAAGGTCTTGGTGCGCACGTACAGGGTACAGTCTGCTACACCATAAGTCCGGTACATACCGTTGAGAAATATGTTGAACTTGCAAAACAACTTGAAGGATTGGAGTGCGATTCCATCTGTATCAAAGATATGGCAGGTCTTCTTTCCCCAAATGACGCCACACATATAATCAGTGCCATGAAAAAAGAAATCTCCATTCCAATTTCTCTGCACTGCCACTGCACTTCTGGAATGGCTCCAATGAGCTATATGGCAGCCTGTGAAGCAGGAGTCGATATTCTGGACACTGCACTTTCTCCCCTGGCCTGGGGAACTTCTCAGCCTCCAACCGAAACAGTTGTAGCCGCCCTCAAAGATACTCCTTACGATACCGGGCTGGACCTGACTGCTTTTGAAGAAGCCGTAAGATATTTCAAAGTATTAAAAGAGAAATACCGGGGCATACTTGACCCTATTTCCGAACAGATCGACACTAACGTGCTCATCTACCAGATCCCGGGCGGAATGCTCTCTAACCTTGTATCTCAACTAAAAGAACAAAACGCTCTCGACAAATATGATGCCGTACTTGGTGAAATGCCCAGGGTTAGAAAAGAGCTTGGATATCCGCCTCTTGTCACTCCTACAAGCCAGATTGTGGGCACCCAGTCGGTTCTTAATGTGCTAATGGGCGAACGCTACAAGGTTATTCCAAAAGAAGTTAAGGATTATGTGCGCGGCCTTTACGGGCGTCCTCCTGCTCCCATAAGCCCTGAAATAATAGGCAAGGTAATCGGGGACGAGGAACCTATTCACTGCCGTCCTGCCGACCTCCTTAAGCCTGAATATGAGAAAAGGAAGAAGGAAGCCGAAGAAATGGGTATTGCTAAATCTGAAGAAGACATACTTACTTATATTCTCTATCCGGCTATCGCCCCCAAGTTTCTGAAGGGAGAAATGGAAGAAGAAGCTCTTGCAGTAGTTGCCCCTGCCCCTGAAGTACAGCAGGAATATAAAGTCCCGACCCACTTCAAGGTAGAAGTGGATGAAGAAATCTATGAAGTTAGGATTGAACCTCTTGGCGGAGAAGTTTCCATATCTGAGGCTTCTCCCAAAAAGCCGAGTGCTAAGGCTGTTAAAGGAGCGGTGAGCGTCTCAATGCAGGGCATGGTCCTCTCTCTTAAGGTCAAGGTCGAAGACACTGTAGAGGAAGGCGATACAATCGCTGTCATCGAAGCTATGAAAATGGAAAATGCTGTTCATGCTTCCCATTCAGGCACTGTAAGAGAGATTTTTGTTTCCGAAGGGGATACTGTATCTCCTGGCGACATAATAATGTCAATCGACTAAATGTAACGAGGTGGAAGGCATTATGTTCAAAAAAGTACTCATTGCAAATCGCGGTGAGATTGCAATCAGGGTTATGCGTGCCTGCCGTGAACTTGGGATTTCCACGGTTGCGGTCTGCTCGGAAGCTGATAAAAATGCCCTTTTTGCCAAATATGCAGACGAGGCCTACCTTATAGGCCCGGCCCCTTCCAGCCAGAGCTATCTGAATATGGAAGCTATCCTTGCAGTTGCAAAAAACACAGGAGCTGAAGCAATTCATCCGGGCTATGGTTTCCTCTCCGAAAACCCGGTCTTTGCAAAACGCTGTGAGGAAGAAGGAATTGTTTTCATAGGCCCTCCAAGCCATGTGATTGCCGAGATGGGAAGCAAGATAAGGGCCAGAAATCTTATGATGAAGGCTGGTGTTCCGGTTGTGCCCGGGACGAAAGATGCAGTTGAAGACCCGGTCGAGGCTGTAAAAATTGCAGAAGAGATCGGCTATCCTGTTTTGATTAAAGCTTCGGCAGGTGGCGGCGGAATTGGGATGAAAGTAGTTAATTCCAGCGACGAACTTGCCGCTTCACTAAGTTCTACCAGGCAAATGGCTGGCTCAGCTTTTGGGGACTCTTCGGTTTTCATTGAAAAATATGTGGAGGAACCCAGGCACATAGAGATCCAGATTATGGCAGACGGGTATGGAAACACGATTTACCTCTCAGATAGGGAATGTTCCATCCAGAGAAGGCATCAGAAACTTATTGAAGAAGCTCCTTCACCTATTATGACTCCTGAACTCCGGGCCCAGATGGGAGAAGCCGCAGTCAGGGTAGCAAAGACGATTGGTTACGTAAATGCAGGAACAGTGGAGTTCCTTTATTCAAAGGGCAACTTCTATTTCCTTGAAGTCAATACTCGCTTGCAGGTCGAACACGGGATAACTGAGATGGTCACAGGTGTCGATATTGTAAGAGAGCAGCTCAGGATAGCCTGGGGAGAAAAGCTTGAATTTAATCAGGAAGATATCATTATTAACGGGCATTCTATTGAGTGCAGGATCAACGCGGAAGATCCGTTAAATGACTTTGCTCCTTCTCCCGGAAAGATCCGTGGATACCGGTCAGCAGGCGGGCCTGGAGTCAGGGTGGACAGCGGAGTACATACAGGCTACACCATTTCTCCTTACTACGATTCAATGATTTCAAAACTCTGCGTCTGGGCAAAGACAAGGGATGCAGCGATTGCCAGGATGGAAAGAGCTCTTTACGAGTATGTGGTCGTTGGAGTAAAAACCAATATACCCTTCCATAAAGCAGTCATGCGTAACCCGGTCTTCCGCAGGGGCGACCTGACAACGGCCTTTATTGAAGATAATAATATTATGGAAGCCGTCGAAGAGGTTGTCAAAGCAGATGCTGAAAAAGGGGCTACTCTGGCTTCGGCTCTTGAAGCAAAAGACAAAAAAGTTGCGGCCATTACAGCTGCCGTGCACGCCTATGTGAGCATGGCCCAGAAAACACAGCGGTGACATGTGTCCTCCTGAGAAACAGGAACAGGATTCAGGTCAGTTTGACATGAAACAATTTAAGCTAAAAAAATATATACGGTTGAACGCATACATTTGTATGGGGTACGAGGATGGGAGATAAAAGATCTCGAATTATCAAGGCACTTAAAGATGCACAGAAAAGTCCTGTTTCCGGCGAGGAATTGGGGCTTAAGTTGGGGATCTCGAGGACAATGGTCTGGAAATATATCAAGTCCCTTCAGGCAGATGGTTATGAGATAGAATCATCTCCGAAAAGGGGATATGTCCTGAAATCCGTGCCTCAACTCCTGTACCCGGAAGAAATCCAGATGGGGCTCAAAACTACTCTTCTAGGAAAAAAAATCCATTATTATGAAGAGGTAACTTCCACAAATAGTACTGCAAAGGAAATCGCGGCGTCGGAAGAAGAAGGTACGCTTGTGATTGCCGAAGTGCAGAAAGGAGGCCGGGGCCGTCTGGGCAGGGAATGGGTCTCTCCTCATGGTGGGATCTGGATGTCCGTGATCCTGAAACCCGGGATCCCTCTGAGGCATGCCTCAAGGCTTACTCTGGTTGCAGGGCTTGCAGTTGCAAACGTTATTCGCAATATGGGCCTTGATGCTCGCATTAAATGGCCAAATGATGTCCGAATTAATGGAAAAAAGGTTTGTGGGATTCTTACCGAGGCAAAGGCCGAAGTGGATAGAGTAGATTATGTTGTGCTGGGAATAGGGATTAATGTAAACATGGATTTGAAAGATATCCCTGAATCATTCCGTGCGGGCTCCACAACTTTGAAGGCCGAGCTTGGAAGCCATATAAAAAGGGTATCGTTCCTTCAAGATTTCCTTTTTGAGCTCGAGCAGCAGTATATACTCTTCAAGACCCAGCCTTTCTCGCACATTCTCAATGACTGGCTTGCCCTCTCCGACACCATAGGAAGAGAGGTAAAAGTCACGACGCCCTCACGAATTATAGAAGGCAAAGCTGTAGGAATAACCCCAGACGGAGCTCTCGTAATAAGAAAAGCCGACGATACCAAAGAAGAAATTATTGCAGGCAGATGCATTTATGCACGTTCCAAATAAACAAAGAAGAAAGGAAATTAAGAAGACAAACCTTGTTTCTGTATTTTTCTTTTTTTTCCTAATTTCCTTGTGCTTCTCGGTCTTTTACTCGATATCACCTGCTTTAGCTGCCACCGATAAAGAAAAACTTTCCATTATTCCTGCAGATGAAGAAAAACCTTCCATTATTCCTGCTGATAAAGACAGCCTTTCTATTATTCCTGCTGATAAAGACGGCCTTTCTATTATTGCTATCAATGGAGAGGAAATTTATATCAGGTCAGGTTACTCTCACAACTTTTTACAGGATTATCAGCTTTACATAAAAGGTACGGATACCGAAGGCAAAAGAGTCTGGATTGAACTTAGCAGAAACGGAGTTTCCCTTCAGGATAGTATCGTTACTGAAGGCTCTCAATTTGTGTATTCTTATAACTCTACGGAAATCCTTAATCTTACTGTGGATACGATATACGAAGGAGCAGATGGAGTGCTTGTGAAGTTTTCACCTGTATACCAGTATCTTGACCCCAGGCTTCCTGTGCCTCAAACGCCAACAGAATCTTTTGACAATGCTTCGAATAATACATCCTCTTCCGCTGCCCCTGAACTGGAAACTCACGCTGAGGGCTTTGATATGCCTCTCTTCCTTCTTGGGCTTGGAGCCGTGCTTCTGGTAACAGGTTTCTTTGCAGGAAAAGGGAAGAAAAAATAAAATTTTTAACGATACAATGGAGAAATCGTCCCTTAGTTATGAATCATCATAATCCTTAGTTATGAATCATTATAACCCTTAGTAATGAATCATTATAATTAAGAAAAGAACTACGGACGAGGCGTTGTCTATGTATCAACGTATCATAATTAAATTGCCATGACACCAGTTTAGGTCTCCGGCTTCCTGAGTTTTCAAGTGGCTCTTCGCCATTTCCTATGGATAAGACGATTTTCAGTTCAAGACCGCATTGGTTTTTATGAGCGCATTATGAGGATATCCATATAAAACATCGAAGAGCCTTCCAACTTACTCGTTGGAGAATTTAACATCCCCTTTTTCGATAAGTAGTTTAAGATCTTCAAGGCTCAAACGAGCGTTTTTCTGAAGCTTTTCGCGGGCATCGCTGTGTTTTTGGTTTACTTTAGTTTCTTCTTTCGTAAGCTGCAGGTCTTTTAACCTGTCCAGATATAAGGAAAGTTCCTTCCGGTTATTAGCAATACCATTCTTAAGCGGGTCAATTTTTTCTTTAATGGAGTTTATGTTTGTGATTTTATCCGTAAGCTGGGCATGATATGTATTTGCTTCTTTTCGGATTTCGTCTGCAGACTTGAAATTTTCGAGCATTTCCAGGTGGCAGGCCTGAGATTCGTCTGAGAGTGCCTGGATCTTTTCGTGGAGTTCGTCTCCCCTCTTATGGATTCCTTTTGACTCTTTATAACTTTCCTGGATTTGCGCGTGCAGTTCATTTGCCTTCTTTGCAGCTTGCAGACGTTTATTGAGGTCGTTTAGCTTCTGGAAGATTTTAATTTCCACTGCAAGAGGCAGTTCTTTATTAATAAAAGCGTCAATTTCGGCGTCATAAGCCTTTGTAAGGGAGTCCACGCTTCCGTGGGAACATTTATTGTATTCGTCCCGCTGTTCCTTGAGTCCCGCAATTCCTGAAAACAGTTCTTGCGTCTTTGAGTTCACGTCACTTCTTCTGCCCTTATACTCACCAATTTCTTTGTTAATCTCATCCCGCTTGTCTCTTAGTTCCTGTGCTTTTGCAACCTTTTCCTTAACCTGATGGTTCAGAGAGTCTCTCTTTTCTTTCAGCTCGTCGATATCGGTCCTGTTAATCTTCAGTTCCTTAAAAATCGATGCCAACTGCCTTTCGCTTTTCTCTATCTTGCTCCTGAGCTCGTTTACCTTGCCCTTCAGCTCCCGTTCGCTAAGGTTTGAAAGGTCGGCCGTTGCAATTTCTGTGCTTGAAACGTCGTTGGTCATGTACTATCACCCGCGTGTTTTTGAAAAAGGGTTATACTTTCAACTTTTCCCAGTAATTTAGAGCTTCTTCGTGGTTCTTTATTTTGGTACTGAGCCATTTATGCTGGGATTTACTTTTAGAAATATCTTCACCTTTACTGCCATCATCCTCTGCAAGCTGTTTTTCAGACTTTATTATTTCTTTAAATTCAAGATTTGAATTCCTGGCTTCTTCCATTCTGGAACCCACTAGCGAGAGAACATTTTCTCCAGGTCCGGCTGCCTGAGTAGTTTCACGCAGTTTTTCCATAAATGAGTCTTTAAGTCTCTGCTCCTCTTCAGGTTCGATCTGCCCTTTGATTCTTTTAAACTCTTCCTTAAGTTTGTTTGCAGTAATCGGGTCCAGCTTAGGAAATATTTCTTTTTCAAGGAGTGCTTCGGTCTGATGGTAAAACTGCTGGCGTTTCTCCTTGAGGACTTCTTTTCTCTCCTCCATCTGGATTCTGAAATTCTTTACGTTTTTTACATTTTCTTCGACCTGGCTCAGCCTGCTGTCCAGCTCTCCAAATTCTTTTTTATATTCTTCCAGAAACCGTCTGTGTTTTTCCACAACTGCGGAGATCAGCTCCTCTTCTACCAGCACTCTGATTCCGGCTTCGTCAATGTTCTCAGTCACTGTATCACAATCTGCATTTTATTTTATACATATGTTATCTATTCCGGTATATAATCAGCCCTGAAAACCAGTGGTTTGGCTTTCACTGACTCAGCCTCTCAAGGGATTAATTCAGCAACTGCATTAAACCCTGAAGATCTGGGCGTGAGGTACGCCGTCAATTATTATTACTGAATCCGGATCAATTAACCCGCATTTAA
Source organism: Methanosarcina sp. DH1 (assembly GCF_020804205.1). NCBI lineage: Archaea > Methanobacteriati > Methanobacteriota > Methanomicrobia > Methanosarcinales > Methanosarcinaceae > Methanosarcina > Methanosarcina sp. DH1. The sequence continues at coordinate 43,290 of NZ_WJBJ01000029.1, forward strand.
TACCAAATTTGATTGTTTTTTCTCCAAAGATATTTGCAGTCGTAGCTTCTTCAAGGGCTTTCTTGAGTTCTTCTTCGGAAACGTGTTCTCCTTCAAAAAAAGCCCTGTTGATCTCGACTACAGTATTGCCGTGTTTCAGGGTCTTTCCGAGCACTTCCTTATCGCAGGCTGCAACAAGCACATGCTCCCCATTTTTATAGATCTTTATATACATACTCTCCCTTTTAAATAATATTGCCCTTTTAGTATTTACAGTTTAACCGTCCTCATATAATTGCTATGTATGTGTTATGTAGGCTTTTTTCGCGTCCCAAGGCTCCGAAAAAAAGATTCTGGAACTCTCGGCGCTTTGCTTCTTTCAGTTTAAACAAACCTTAAACTTAAACAAGCCTTAGACTTAAACAAACCCAAGTCTCAGCTTAAATAAACCTTAAACTTAAACAAACCTAAGTCTCAGCTTAAATAAACCTTAAACTTAAACAAACATTAAACTTAAACAAGCCTTAAACTTAAACAAACATTAAACTTAAACAAGCCTTAAACTTAAAAAACCTAAGTCTCAGCTTAAACAAACCCTAAACTTAAACAAGCCTTATATGGTTCTGATCCGGAGAAAGCAAGTCTCCTCTTTGCTTCATTTTCTTAATATTCTCTTCAGCGTGAACCCTTTTTATTCCGTGTTCGTTTTCAGCTATAGCATAAACCTCTTCGAGAGGAGCTTTAGCTCCCGGATGCTTCTCACTTACCTTCTTAATTATATCTCTCAGGATTTTTATCTTATTTCTCTGGCTCATGCTTGTACCAGATGCAAGTATATCTGCATCAAGGGCTCCGGTCTCAGGGTCAACGCCTACATTTTTCAGGCAATTCATCTCGATTCTGATAGTCCTTTTTGCATCTTCAAGCGTGACCGTATTGCTCAGGCGAACTCTTGCGCTTGCTTCCGAGAGGCGGACAAGAGCTTCAAGTTGCCTCGCAGTTACGGGCACAGGGGTATTTTTACTCTCTCCGGTTTTTCTGAGATCCGTATAGAAATTTATGAGATGGGCTCTTGCGTCCTCCTCCATTACAGGAAAAACGTTTTTCCGGGCATATGCAACGTATTTTCGCATGATTTCAGGCTGAATAACAGGCTCGATAACTTCCATTTCGGCTTCGACAAAATCTTCCTTAATATTGGACCCGGGAAGGTTTTCCCGCTGCTCGAAGAGTTCTCCTGCATAATGAGACTGCAGAATATGGTTTGCAATTTTAGTGTCCAGATTATGGTCAGGAGTATCAAGCAAAACAAAGATAAGGTCAAAACGGGAAAGCAGTGCAGGTGGCATACTTATCTGCTCTGCAAGGCCCTCATATCTGTCAAAACGCCCATATTTCGGATTTGCAGCTCCCAGGAGGGCACAGCGGGATTTAAGCGTAGCAATAATTCCCGCTTTGGCAATACTTATCGTCTGCTGTTCCATTGCCTCATGCAGGGCACTTTTATCCTCGGTTTTCATTTTGTCCATTTCGTCAACCGCAGCAATCCCCATATCAGCCATAACAAGGGCACCGCCTTCGATTGTCCATCGGCCATCGTTGAGATCGTCTTTCACGGCAGCCGCAGTTAAACCGCTTGCTGACGCACTTCTCCCCGAAGTAAAAACACCTCTCGGGGAGAGTTTGACAACATAGCGCAGGAGCTGGGATTTTGCAATTCCAGGGTCTCCTACAAGCATAATATGTATATCGCCCCTTATTCTGGAACCGTCAGGAAGGTTTTTCACAACTCCAGAAAACAGTTGAAGAGCAAGAGCTTCCTTTATGTCCTCGTATCCGTAGATAGAAGGCGCAACAGAACTAACAATTTTGCTATAGATTTCAGGATCACGAGAAAGGTTAAGAATCTCTTCTTCATCTTCAGCAGTTATTTCCAGTTCGTCATAATCTTTATCCAGGTGCTCTATGGAATTTGCTTCTAAAACAAGGTCATAAAAGGTGGATTTTCCATCTTTCAAAGTGCGCTGTCTGGATTTCAGGATTCCATTAATTATAACTCTGTCTCCGGGGGTGACATTTCCTGTCAGGTCATCTTCAGAGTCCACCTCAAGGCTCTGGGGCTGGGAACCTCCTTTCAGGTTTTCGGGTGATTCCTGGATCTGCAGTTTCTGCGCATCGATAAAGGTAGACTCTTCTATCCTGATCTTAAAGGGCCCTTTCTTTCCACAACTCTCGCCTTCACAACCTGCAAAGGGCTCCTCGAATCTGAAGCTGTTCTGGTCCACAAAAGTAATATATCCACACCTGAGGCACTCAAAAGCAGCTTTAGTAATTCTTGGCCTCACCTCGGTTGCTTTCCTTATCATACCCTCAATTGCAATAAAGCGCGCGAGGTGCTTGCTTCTTAACTCTCTTATAGGTATTCGGTTTGGGATTCTTATTACCCTTACGTGAGCCTCTTCCAGGCTTTTTTCTACAGGAAGGTCAATTTCTTTCAGGGCAACTTCAGCTGCCTTTATAAGTTCTTCTGGATGGTCAAGAAACTCTTTTGAAAGCTCTCTGTCAAACTTCTCTATATCCGTAAAATCTACGCTAAGGCTTCGCTGATCCGGATATTCGTTTGCAAGCTGGAGGATTTCATTCCAGTAGTAGTCTTTAAAAAACCTCTTTAGCTTTTCATCCCACTTGCTTTCTGTTTCGGTCATATCATTCTCAATCTGGCTTTAGGCAAAATTTTTATTTGTCGTTACGGTTTTCTGTCTAAAAAAGGATGAAAAAAAGTAATAATATGTATCACAAATTCTGATGTAAAAACAGGGTTTATTCTCATATGAACTTTTCTATGCTGGCCGAAGCTTCTGTTTCCTGGCTCTCAGGCTCGTTTAATTCGTATCCCATTTTTCGTTCGGTTTTTCTTATTATGCCCCTTAAAGTTTGAACTTCCCTGGGGGTTAACCCTGCCCTTCCGAATATTCTCCGCAGCATCAAAAAAGTTTTGTCTTTTTTATGAGGGGGATAATCGATTTCCTCCAGCAGTTTTCCCATATGCTCGTATAAAAGCTGGAGATCAAACCCATCAGCAAGCGGACTGTTCCCTCCTTCCAGCTCCGAGAGTTCGTAAAGCACCACTGCAACGGCATGTGATAGATTCATAATTGGATATATTTCAGAAGTTGGAATCGTAAAAAGCATATCAAAACTTTTTAGCTCATCGTTCCGGAACCCTGTGTCTTCGCGCCCGAAAAGAATTGCAATCGTGCCGCTGCAATCTTTCAGCCTCTCTTTGAGCTCTCTGGAGGTATAGAGTGGAAGACGGATGTGTTCCCCGGTTTTCAGGCTTGCTACCCCTGTAGTTCCGATCCTCAGGTTTGCGCCTTTCACAGCCTCTTCAAGCGTTGAGACAATTCTTGCTCCTTCAAGGACATCTCTTGCATGCGATGACATGGCTCTTGCTTCTCCTTCGAGTTTACAGGGATTTACAAGCACCAAGTCACTATATCCAAAGTTCTTCATTGCTCTTGCAACAGATCCGACATTTCCCTGATACATGGGCTCTACAAGTACTACACGAATCTTAAGTGACAAAGTTCTCAATCCTTTTTTAAAGTCAGTTTTCAAGTGTGATTACATCTTCCACACAGACAGTTACACACATTCTGCATTGCGTTTTCACACCCTGTACATTTTTCTCATCAATATATATTTTCATGCAGATTATTTTCCGTGTGTTTCGATTTCATATGGTGTGCTTTGGTCTTATTATATTTTGGTTTTATTATCTTCTGTTTTATTGTTTTTCGGTCTTATTGTTGTTATTTCGGTTTTATTGTCATTTCTTTTTTCTATTTCAGTCCTTTCCTGTTTTAGCTCTTGCTTTTTTGTTTCTTCCTTCTTTGTAGTTTCTTCACTGTTTGAATTCAGAAATATTATCTTTCCTCACGTTACTCCTAAATATATTAGTCTTAAGTTCGATTAGCCTTAAGTTCACTGATGAGACCGAAAGATGAGATAGAAAGACGAGATCGGAAGATAAGACCGAAAGACGAGATCGGAAGATAAGATCGAAAGATATGATCGAAAGATATGATCGAAAGATAAGATCGAAAGATCAAATCGCCGGGTCCATTCTGGTATTGACCTCAACTGTGGCTAAACCTTAAATTCAAAGACTGCTCTATGTCTAAACTATAAAAATGGTTATTTTTAAAAAGAAATGGTGATTCAATGACTCTTGAAGAAATTCTAAAAAACACATTTAAAGGAGAGACTACTGAAGTTGGCTGGTATCTCGCAATGTCAAAGGTTGCTGAGCGGGAAGGATTTCCGGATGTCGCGGTTTACCTACGCCAGATCGCCATGGACGAAGCCTGGCACGCTACCGAGGTAGCTGAAATCCTAGGACTTGTAAAAGAAACAACTCTTGAAAATCTGGAAATGATGTTTGACGGGGAGAGTAAAGCCGAAATTGAGAAAGCTGAAGCTGCAGAATTGGCCAGGAAGGAAGGCAATACAAAAGCTGCCCTTTTCTTTGAAAAGGCATCTCTGGACGAAGCCAGGCATAAAGCAGGGCTTAATGGATTTCTGGAAAGAATGAGAAAACAGCAATGAGAAAACAACAATAAGAAAATAGGATCCTTTGATCCTTTTTCCACATTTTAAGTTATTGAACTGGTATTTTTAACTGCTAACTATTTTTTATCGCTAATTACTCTGCTTGTCGTAATTAGATTGGTTAATTCATCCAAGATTTTAAGATTTTATTCCAATTTTGTGAATTATATAAAGTTCTGTAGAGCTATGAAAAGCTGAATTACGCCAGGAATACTGTTTTTATATTTTCGGCAATATACATGAAGTTTTATATTATTTCGAGTAATATTATCTCTGGGTCTGAAATATGTTCCTGGATTCTAACATATTTAGTCCAGAAAAATGGGGGAATATCGGATTCTTCACCTTCTGCATGGGGGTCTAATTTCAGGGGGAGCTGAATCAGGACTTGCTATGTCTGCTAATTGATTCAGTAATTGATCGGCTCTGATCTATGAATTTAGCTTTTGCTTCCGAGTTTCGACACTGGTCTCAGGTCAATTAGGTCAAATAATTCTATCAAAACCTAAGGCAAGTAGCAATAAAATTGTGAAACAAACATCGAATTAAACAAATTTTGAAAATAAATAAAATCGAACAAATTTGACTTAAAGATTAAACTAAACAATCCAGGTAAAATACGAATGAATCAGTGAAGTTGGAGGGTGTATAATATATGGTAAGTCATGAGTATGTGAAAGGAGATCTTCCCGAAAAAGCTGCAATTCTGCAAAGAGATGGAGAAACATATGCAATTGCTCCACATATTCCCGGAGGAATCGTATACCCGGAAACTCTTAGAAAAATAGCTGACATTGCAGAAAAGTATGGGGCTGCTGCCCTTAAAATTACTTCGGCCCAGAGGATTGCAATTGTAGGGTTAAAAGAAGAAGATCTGGATGCAGCATGGGGAGAACTGAATCTAAAACCCGGAGCAGCTATAGGACTCTGTGTCCGCAGCGTTAAAATTTGCCCTGGGACTACATTTTGCAAGAGAGGCAAACAGGACTCAGTCGGGCTTGGATTAAAACTTGATGAAAAGTACCACGGGATGCAGCTCCCTTCCAAATTAAAAATTGGGGTTTCCGGCTGCCAGAATTCGTGCTCCGAACCTATTATAAAGGATATAGGGTTAATGGGTACAGCAAAAGGCTTTACTTTATCCGTCGGGGGCAGTGCAGGGCCCCGTCCGAGACTAGGTAGCGTAGTGGCAAAAGACCTCACCGAAGAGCAGGCTCTGGATCTTGTTGAAAAAATAATTAACTTTTATAAAAAATACCCCAAGCCAAGAAGAATCGGAGAAGTTATTGACGAGATCGGGCTTGAGAAATTCAAAGAAGAAGTGGGGTTGTAAAAAGCCTTCTTAATTTTCAGAGGCGTTTTTTACATAAACCATATGTCTCGATAAGCACTTTTTGAAAATGGTTGAGCCAGAACCGTTTACCCGCAACTGTCGCGCTGTTTGATCACAAACCGTTGCGCCGGTTGATCACAAACCGTTGCGCCGGTTTATCACGCCGATAGGGTTCGGGGATAAGATAACCAAACTCAAATGTTTCGCGGGTTTTCGATCAACCCTTTTTTTAAAAAGGGTTGCGGGCAAGCAGTTTTTGAAAAGGGTTGCGGGCAAGCAGTTTTTGAAAAGGATTATACTTTACTTTCCTTACTTTCCTTACTTTCCTTACTTTATTTACTTTCTTTTTTCTGCACTTTTACTTTTTACTTTTTTGTCGCTTAATTTCTTACTTTACCGTCCAGAAGAATTCTACGAATGGTTTGTATACTATTTGTTTTATAATTTAACTATGATATATTATACTTTCACTTTTTACTTTCCCGTTTGATTACTTTCACTCAACTCATTTTTGCGACTCAGTGGGCTTTTTAATCTGTTGATTAATAAAGATAATGTTTAAATATAATAGATACAAACACTAACAGACTATACAAACCTTATGTAGACAGTTGCTACGGCTATCATTCTGTCTTTACTATCATTGATGTTCTGTAACATGACAATTGTAAAAGCAGTATTAATTCCCAGTTTTTGGTCCATACATAGGAGGAATAAATTATCAGTGAGGAAATGCTTTATTTTTCTGGGCTCTCGGATGCACTAAGGATGACGTTTGTCCAGGTAATGATAATGGCTACATTAGCCTTTGTTATTTTCATATACGGTCTGATTGTCGCCTTCCAAAAATGGGGAACAGGAGTCACAGGTTATGCTCTTGAGCCTCAGGAAGGAAAAAAAGGAAGTGCAATCACATTCTTAAAAACCTGGTGGAAACAGGTAACAGAAGAATCTCATCATCATGGAACGCCTATTCTGGAGATTCTTATACTTGATATTGTCTTCCAGAGAAGAATTCTCAAGAGAAGTCCTTTCCGCTGGATTATGCATCTATGTATTTTTGGGGGTTGGATGACCCTCTTTGCCCTATCCGGACTCATGTTTACAGTTGAAATTACCGAAAAGATCGGAATTGAACTCCCGTTCACTCCTGACGTGTTTAGAGAGTGGCTCTCCATTCCGAACTATGTTTTCGGGTATATTCTACTTATCGGAGTCCTTATAGCAATAGTAAGAAGACTGTTTGTCTCTGAAGTCAGGGAAGCTTCAATTATGTACGATTGGGTCTTAATCGGAGTAATTTTCATAGTTACTATTTCCGGTTTCCTCGCCGATGGAATTCGAACAGGCTTAATTTGGAGCTTTGGGCTTGACCCCGCAGCAGCACCACCGGCCGCTCTTTTCCATTCCGTATTTTCCCTGCTCTTCTGTATTGCATTTATACCATACAGTAAATATATTCATGTAATCGCCATACCGCTTGCACTTCTTGCAAACAAAGGAGGCGAATAAAAAGATGGCAAAACGTACTCCTTCAATCGATACGAAGAATCTTACCGCAGTCCAGCTCATGGAACTTGATGCATGCGTTCGCTGTGGTGAGTGTGTAAAATGGTGTCCGACTTATGCCGCTTCCGGCGGGAAACCAGGATTAGCTCCAAGAGACAAGATCCTGCGCTGGAGGCAGTACATGAACAAATCCTATGGAGTTAAAGCAAAAATCTTTGGTCCACAGGAAGTTCCTCAGTCAGAACTTGAAGAATTTAAAGATGATGTCCATGGCTGTACGACATGCGGTGTCTGTGCAACAGTTTGTGAAGCAGGTATTAACACTGTGGAACTCTGGGAAGCTATAAGGACAAATCTTGTAAAGAAAGGTATAGGTCCTTATGGGAAGCAGAACGCGTTCCCAAAACTTGTTGGTCAGTACCATAACCCTTACATGAAGGACCAGAAAGACAGACTTGCCTGGGTTCCTCCAGACGTGAAAATAGAAAACAAAGCAGAAATTGTCTATTTCACTGGCTGTACTGCAGGATACAATCAGCTCGCTCTGGCCTTTGCAACATCACGTGTGCTCAACAAACTGGGCATTAAGTTTAGCATGCTTGGTGAAGAGGAATGGTGTTGCGGCTCAGCCCTTATCAGGACAGGCCAGGTGCATGTCAATGATGTGGCCCGTGAACTTGCAAGACACAATGTAGAGTCACTCCAGAAGAAAGGTGCTAAAAAGGTTCTGTTTGCATGTGCAGGCTGTTTCCGTGCTGCAAAGATTGACTGGCCCAGGCTTCTTGGCAAAGAACTGCCTTTTGAGGTTATTCACATTACACAGTTCCTTGCAGACCTTATAAAAGAGGACAAGATTAAATGGGAAAAGCCTATCAACAAGACGATTACCTATCACGACCCCTGCCACCTTGGTCGCCACGTTGGAGTCTTTAATGCTCCCAGATATGTGCTTTCCCATATTCCTGGTGTTAAGTTCGTTGAAATGGACAGGTCAAAGGAATTCCAGCGCTGCTGTGGAGCTGGCGGTGGTGTAAAAGCAGGAATGCCTGACCTTGCTGTGGCAATGGGAGAAGCTAGAGTTAAGGATGCTCTTGAAACCAATGCAGAGATCCTCTCGAGTGCGTGCCCCTTCTGTAAGAGGAACCTCTCGGATGGTCGTGACGCCCTCAAATCTGATATTGTTGTAGAAGATATCATTGAGCTGGTTGCAGAGGCTCTTGGCCTTAGCACCTCATAAGCGTGAAGAGGAAGGCTGGATTTCCAGCTTTCTTTATTCTCGTTTCTTTCTCTCTTTTTATTATTAGATAGCAAAACTTAAATATCGATACTTACCTCCCCTTGAACATGTATATCCCTTACGAATTTCTAGGAAAAATATTCATATATCTGGTTATTTTTGCTCTCGCAGGAACAGGGATCGCCCTGCTCATAGGGGCATATTCCTTTAAAAAACGCAGGATAATTTTCCCGGGGTTCGTGCTGTTTACACTTTATCTTTTTTATTCCCCTTCTAAATTATTGTGCAGATTTTTTAGAATCCGGGAAAATCTCGTAGATGATATTCTTATTGATTTAAGAAACGCCATAATGTTGGATCGCTTTGTTCACACAAAAGAGAACAGGGTGGTGTTCCTTCCTCAATGTATGAGACACCCGGAATGCAGGGCAAGGTGTGACCCTATCCATGGTTATGAGTGCAAACGATGCGGAAAATGTGACATTTCAAAGATATATGAAGCTGCAGATATGTACAATTTCAAGGTTTTTATAATCCCTGGGAGCAGCTTTGTCAAAAAGATCTTCAAGGAGTACAGGCCTCAATCTTGCCTTGGTGTGGCCTGTTACAATGAGCTTGCAGAAGATATGCAGGAAGTATCTTTTATCCCTGTGCAAGGGGTTCTTCTCCTTCGGGATGGTTGTTTCAATACTAAAGCCGATGTGGAAGAAATTATCCGAAAAATGGAGATGTGCGATGTATAGTTTTATAGGGAAAGTTCTGTTTTTTACCATAATTTTTTCGGTTTTGATCTCGATATCTGCTCTCCTGGCGAGTCGAATCAGCCTGAAAAGAAACGTATGGCTTGCAGGTTTCTTTTCAAATGTACTTGATTTTTTTTATTTACCTATAAAATATTTCTTCTGTAAGTTTTCGGACCCACGAATTCTGGACAAATGGATAGTATCTTTGAAAAACATAGCTAATGCATCAGATTTCTCAAAAACCAAAAATCGCATAATTATTGTTCCGCACTGCGTGCGTTCATTAGACTGCCCTGCGCCGTCAACAATTTTTGGAATTCAATGTCGGGACTGCGGGAAGTGCATTGTATCTCAACTGAGAAAAGATGCCGTAAAATATGGATACGACTTATATATTACCACCGGCTCTTCGGCTATCGGAAACATCCTTAAAAATAAACCTGCAGAGGGTCTACTTGGAATTGCATGTAATTATGAAATAAACAAAGGAATGTGCGCTTTAAATGGGAAAAAAGTTGTGACTTATGGCGTTCCTCTGTTGAACGATGGTTGTTATAATACGATAGTGGACTATGATAAAGTAATTGAAACGCTCAAACGTTTTGATAAAAAGAAAATCTAATTCAAATATTCAGCTATGTAAAAAGACAGTGCGCCCAATTTTATAAAAAATTTGCTCGATACCCCGTATCTTCTTTTTATCTCTTTGTAATCTTTTCATCATTTTTTGGCCTGGTTGTTGTTCTCAGACACAATCAGCTTTTCAAGGTCAGCCTCAAATAAAACGCTGTAAAGCTATCTGAAAAAAGTACACTTTAAGTTCTTATTAACAACTAACTTTACACAGTTAGAGACTATTCGCATTTTTAGTAAAATCTTTGTAAGATTGATAACTATTATATTCAAACTTCCACTTTTATAATGATTTATATGAAAAAATATGATGTGATTATTATTGGAGCAGGACCTGCAGGGTCGTCTGCAGCATATATGTTAGCTAGATCTAAAATTAATGTGCTTGTTATTGACAGATATCCTTTCCCACGTTATAAACCCTGTGCAGGGGGTTTAACTGTAAAAACATTCAAATCTTTTGATTTTTCGATTTCAAAGGAAGTAAAATACAGTACAAACAATGTTGTAGCCTCATACAAAAACAAGATATTTCATAACATTTCAGGTAATAAAACACTTACTAAAATGGTTGAGAGAAAAGAATTTGATAACTTCCTTATTAAAAAGGCTGTTGATTCTGGAGCAACGTTTCTTGATGGAACGAAGGTCACTGAAGTTGTTTGGAAGGATGGGGAATTCAGTGTCAAAACAGAGGAGCAGTTTTTCCAATGTAATTATTTGATTGGGGCTGATGGTACTAACAGTATTGTTAATAGAACATTTAACATTGTTGAAAAAGATCTTTACGGTTTTGCAATCGAAATTAATTGTCCCTTAAGCAAGGATAATATTGGTAAATTTAATATGACTTTCGATTTCGGAACAATTCCAAACGGTTATCTGTGGATTTTCCCTAAAGACCAATATGTTTGTATTGGAGCCTATACAACAAATAGAAAAATGAAAGATATCCAAAAATATCTTTTTGATTATATTGAGAGTCTTGGGCTTGTACCCGAATCTAAAGAACTTAAAGGGCATATTATTCCTTATTATGGAATCTACTATGAACAACCCGATTTTCCATGTATTCTAGTCGGAGATGCTGCAGGCTTTGGAGAATATTGTACCGGAGAGGGTATTTATTATGCAGTAAAAAGTGGTATCATTGCTGCTGAGGTGATTTCTTCAAGTATTAAGTCGGGAATTTTTGAGTATCGAACACTACAAAGAAGATATCAAAAAGAAATTATTCGAGGTTTGAAGTTAGCATATCATATAGGAAAATTTTTTTACAGCCATCTACCTCTCTCATTTAATCTTTTGATGTCTTATTTACTTGGAGGTATTCTGTATGAATCTGCTTCCAGAGGCTTTACATTTGATCAATCATTTTCGAAAATCCATGTTATATTATCAAGCTTACTACTGAACAAATCCCAGATTTCTAATAACAAGTATTATAAATAAATTTAAAATGATGAAACTGTCACATCAAATAAGACTAATAATTTCTACTGATTCCCCATTAAAGAGGAATAAACACAAAGTTATTCTCAGATGGAAGTTTCATAACTTATTATTTTGGAATTTTTCATATTTAATTTACTTATATTATATTAATTATATATATAATTAAATATTTTCGAGATTTCATTGTTTTTATCAATAGCAAATAATAAAAAACAGTAGTTGATGAATTTCCTAGTTTATCAAATATATATAGCTAAATTTAAACAATAAAATCAATCTTTATCGAATAATTAATATTGAATCCCGTCTAATGGCAAAAATTACAGAATAATTATCCTGTTGCGTGACAGAGTAGTATAATCGTCTTGTGTTTTTCATGACAGAGTAGTATAGCCGCCTGGTGCTTTTCATGACAGAGTAGTAGCCGTCTGGTGTTTTTCATGACAGAGTAGTATAGCCGTCTGGTGTTTTTCATGTATGACGTAATCATTATTGGAGGTGGTCCTTCTGGATCTTCGGCCGGAAGAAGAGCAGGAAAACTTGGACTAAAGACATTGCTGCTTGAGAAAGAAAATTTTCCCAGATACAAACCCTGCGGAGGCGGGCTCTCAGAGCATGCTATGTCTTATCTCGATTTTGAACTGCCTGAAGATATTATTGAATGGGAAGTTACAGGGGCAAAGGTTATTTTTAAGGATCAATCAGTCAACGTACACAAGGGCCATCGGGTATTTGCGCTAGTATCCAGGAACACATTTGACACTTTCCTTCTTGAAAAAGCAAAAGAAACAGGAATTGAAGTCCATACCGGGGAAAAAGCTCTGTCTTGCAGAGAAATGTCCGACTTTATTGAAGTGGATACCGGGGAGAAGACATACCAGGCAAAGTTTGCGATAATTTCAGAAGGTGCTCAGGGACTCGTCAAAACCTGTGTACGTCCCACGGATAATAAAGACGAATATGGAATTTGCCTTGTTACTGAAATCCCTGCTGAAGAACGAGAAATTGAAGAACGCCTGGGAAAAACCTTAGAACTGCATTTAGGGGTTGCAAGAGGTGGATACGGCTGGATTTTCCCTCACAAAACCTATTATTCTGTTGGAATCGGCGGAGTTGTCAACGACTTCTCGCATCCTAAAGAATCCATGCTTGAGTTCCTTAAGAAAAATGGATTTTCCGGAGAGTATAAACTTCATGGACACAAGATCCCCTGGGGAGGGCTTAAGCGAAAAGTGGTGGGTTCAAGGGTTCTTCTAAGCGGAGATGCTGCCGGATTTGTAGACGCTTCTTCAGGTGAGGGGCTTTCCTATGCGATTCGTTCAGGGCAATTAGCGGCTGAGGTAATTGCAGGAATTTGTCTGCAAGGCAAAAATCTGAAAGATTTGAACGAATATCAGGCTCTCTGCCGGGCTGAGTTCGGGACTCATCTTAAATATTCCCTTATTTTGTCCAAATTAATCCATAGTTTCCCAGAAAGATCTTTCAAAATGTTTATAGACAATAGAGAAATCCTGGATAAGTATCTTGAGGTTATGGATTTCAAGATTGATTATAAGGATTACCTGCGCTGGGCACTCCTGAATTTTAAACTCAGGTAATTTCAAAGGTGTTTGGATATGTATGATCTAATAATAATTGGAGGAGGACCTTCAGGAGCCTCGGCTGGTAGGAGAGCAGGAAAGCTTGGCTTAAACACATTATTGCTTGAGAAAGACGAATTTCCCAGATACAAACCCTGTGGAGGAGGACTTTCAGCTCATGCTATTTCTTATCTTGACTTTGAGCTTCCTCATGATGTCATCGAGTGGGAAGTCACTGGGGTGAGGGGTGTTTTCAAAGATCAGACAATTGAAGTGCACAAGGACCACAATATATCTTCGCTGGTTTCTCGAGCTGATTTTGATAACTTCTTGCTCAAAAAGGCAAAAGAAACCGGAATTGAAGTCCATACCGGAGAAAAGGTTCTGAGCTGTAAGGAAAAAACTGAGTTTGTGGAAGTAATTACAAAAGAACAAACTTATCAGGCAAAATTTGCTATTGTTGCAGAAGGAGCGCAGGGGCTCCTTAAAACCTGTGTCAGGCCTGCAGATACCAGGGAGGAATACGGGATATCCTTAGTTGCGGAAATCCCTGCTGAAGAAAGAGATATTGAAGAGTACCTGGGAAAAACCGTTGAACTGCAGTTAGGGGTTGCTAGTGGTGGATATGGTTGGATTTTTCCTCATAAAACATATTATTCCGTCGGAGTTTTTGGGGTTGCCAAAAATTTTCCTCATCCGAAAGCTACAATGATTAATTTCCTGAAGGATAATGGCTTTACCGGGGATTACAAATTGTCCGGGCATAAAATCCCCCTGGGTGGTATTAAAAGGAAAATTACCGGTTCCAGAGTTATTCTCATTGGAGACGCTGCTGGATTTGTAGACGCTTTTTCAGGTGAAGGATTAGCCTATGCCATTCGCTCAGGGCAGTTTGCTGCCAATGTGATTGCCGAGGTTTATCAGCAGAGAGGAAAAATAAAAGACCTTCATAAATACGAATCTATTTGTAAGGCAGAATTCGGAACTCATCTTAAATATTCCCTTATTTTTTCCAGGTTAATCCATCGTTTCCCAGAAAGGTCTTTTAAAATGTTTATAAACAATAGCGAAATCCTGGATAAATATCTTGAGGTTGTGGATTTCACGATTGATTATAAGGACTACTTACGTTGGTCCCTCCTGAATTTCAAACTCAGGTAACAGATAAGATAACTTTTTCAGATTTTGTTCTTTCTGCGGTCTTTTTATCGCTCCAGCCTTAATATATTTTAAGGGCAGATTATTCTTATCTGTATATAGCTGCACTTATTCCATAAGCGGGTGTCTTAGCATGTATGATCTGATCATAGTAGGGGGAGGACCTTCAGGAGCATCGGCAGGACAGACAGCTGGGAAAAGGGGCCTTTCAACCCTTCTAATTGAAAAAGAAAATTTCCCGAGGTATAAACCCTGTGGAGGGGCTCTTTCTTCTTATTGTTTATCTTGCCTGGATTTCAAGCTGCCTGAGTCCATAATCGAGAGAAATATCCCAAAGGTAAGAGTTTATTTCAGGGACCAATTTATTGAAGGAATAAAAGAAAATAACCTGGCCATGCTGGTTTCCAGAAAAGTCTTTGATAATTTTTTGCTTGAAAAGGCCAGGGAGACTGGAATTGAGATCCATACAAAAGAAAAGGTTCTTGATTTGATTGAAAAAGAAGATTGCGTTGAAGTCAGAACCACGTATAATACCTATCTGGGGAGGTTCGTCCTTATTTCAGAAGGTTCCGGTGGAGTCCTTAAATACAAAGTAAGGTCGAGAGATACAAAAATAGAATATGAACTGGGCCTGGTGTCGGAAATCCCTGATGACGATGAAATAATAAATAACAGGTTTCCAGGCACTATAAACATTCATTTTGGGATCGTGCAGGGAGGTTATGGCTGGATCTTTCCCCATGCCGGATATTATTCTGCAGGAATTGCAGGGACAGCTCACTATCTTGAGCATCCGAAAAAAATACTGCTGGATTTCCTGGAGGAAAATGGCTTATCAGGGGACTTTCCGGTTCGTTCCCATATTATCCCCACAGGTGGCATAAAAAGAAAAATCCTCAATTCAAGGCTGCTTTTGAGCGGGGATGCTGCCGGATTTGTAGATGCTTTTACTGGAGAAGGCATTTCATACGCTATCCGGTCAGGACAGCTTGCCGCGGAGACTGTTGCAGATCTTGTGATGTACAGCCAGAAGTTAAGTAGCCTTAAAGCCTATGAATCCGCCTGCAGGCAGGAATTCGGGAATTATCTTGCCAGTTCACTTAAATTGAAGAAAATACTGCATCGTTTTCCTGAAACTTCTTTCAAGCTGGCTGTTAGCAATGGAGAGATCCTTGATAAATATCTGAATGAGGTGATAACCAACAGGAATCATAAAGACTACGTCCGCTGGTTACTGCTGAACTTCTGCCTGACTGAGCCTGTCTCCAGAATAAAGTCTTTTACACTGGAAGGAAACGATAAGGATTGATTTAATAAAATAGGGGCAAATAAAGTAAATTGGAGTAACAGAAGAGCGAATAAATAAATGAAAATCACGGTAAACCAAATAAATAAACCGGGAGAAAAAAACGAGTAGAAAAAAATAGAGAAAAGTAAGTTTATGCGAGTGAGGCACGTAAGCTCCCTTCTGTTCCTGCAAAGATTTCCTGCCACCCATCAGTGGAGAAAATGGTCCTGATGACTCTTGCAGTGACGGCATTCGGCTATGCGTTTCCAAAAACAACCGGGAGAGTCCGGAATTCTCTTTATCCCGATTTCCAACTTGCACCCACGAGGATTCGCCGTTTCATCCATTTACCCTGAGACCTCAGCTTCCGCATCATCGCATTTTCAGGGGATGGTTATCGTTTCTGTGCCAGGGCCCGGGCTCTCGCCCGACATCCTTTACAGATGTTCGTGTATCCGGAGCGGTGGGGAGACTTTCCTCAGACCCAAAGGCCCGTCAGCCGTCCAGCCTCTCTCGCATATTATCTTTTGGTGACCTCCATATATTTTTCTAATTATATATATTTTTGGGATGCCTGAGCTGAAAAATACTTTTATTTAATATTACGACATTTATTCCCTTCTCTGGGCGATTACAGGTATGCCCTTCCCCCATAGTTTATATAAATTTTGTATGTTTAGGGTACGTCCAAATATTAATATATGTGTACTATAATTCGTAGGTAATGGATGTACTTTTTCCGTCTTCAAGGCTTGTCCGAAAAAATCTTATAAGTACTTTAATCTCGGGCAATGGCTATAATTTGTATCAGTTTGCAGGCTTATTTTTAAGAGGTAAAACATGAGTGATTGTCTGTTCGATTTGCATATTGGATATGTTCGTTTTAAAAACCCTATTGCACTGGCGCCTATGGCAGGAACTGTCGATAGTGCTTTTGCCAACCAGTATGCAAGCAATGCCGGGCTGGTAATTCTTGGAGCCTTTAACCTTGATAAGGCTTCAATAGCTGTTGCTTCAGCCCTCGTAGCCCGGGGTAGAAAAGAGTTCATTTCCGATGAACCTATGGAGCTTATAAAAAAGGAAATCCGGGCAGTAACGTCCGGAAGTGCCGTAGCTGTAAATGTCAGGAGTACTACACTTGAACCCCTCATTGAAGCTGCAAAAATTGTCAAAGAAGAAGGAGCAATCCTTGAGTTAAACGCTCACTGCAGACAGCCCGAAATGCTCGAAGCCGGACTGGGAGAAGCTCTTCTCCACGACATTCCAAGGCTTTCGGCATGGATCAAGGCAATAAAAGAAACCGGAGTTGTGCTTTCAGTAAAAGTAAGGGCAAACGTGGTTAATGATATCGAACTTGCAAGGATTATCGATAAGGCAGGTGCGGATATCATACACGTTGATGCCGAAATGGAAGGTTTCGGTGCCGATCTTGATGCAATCCTTAATTACAGGGACGCTACAAGGCTCTTCCTTATCGGAAACAATTCGGTCAAGGACTTTGAGGCAGCAAAGGAGATGTTTACCCGAGGAGCCGATATGGTCTCCGCTGCCAGGGGAGTCCTTGAAAATTCCGGACTTATACAGGAACTGGTGGAAAACGTTACCTCTTACCAGCAGTCAATAGGCTGGTATAATGCCCCCAAGCACGTTTGCAGCGAAGGGGACTTCAGGGGACTGGCTTTCTGCTGCCTGCCTGTAAAACCCTGTCCTGTACATGAAAAGTTCCAAAAACTTGGATATACGGCAGAGGAGTTTGCCAGGACAAAGTTTGACTTTGCAAAAGGCACAATGCTTGAATACGGAGAGGACACGTGCTTCGGAAGCCTTGTCTGGTGTTGTAAAATCACCAAACCCTGCTGGATTAGAGACGGAGTGTTAAACACAATTGGGCTCTCTGATTCAGAATACATGAAGCTTAAAAAGCAACTGGCAGATTACGTACTGGATCATGCCAGAATTCCGGTAAATGAATCCCATTAATACTGGTTTTACCTGCCAGACACCTGGACTGGCAGAAAACCCACATATTTCAAATCTTATTGCCCGTTGTGCCCAGCTAGCTATGCTACTTGAGGTTTCAGCCTCTCCAAAGCCAGGAAACGTCGATAGAGAGCATAACTATCCTGATACCTGCTTCGAGCATTTTGTAGCGTCTTCGGTAAGTGTTTACCCTGTTCTCGAACTGGCTGCAAGAAGCAGGAATGGTATTGGTGCACTTATCAGAAGTGCTGTTTGCGAAAGTTCTGCCTGGCAAAAAGGAGGGAATACTCATTTCGGCGCCTTTCTGCTACTGATCCCTCTTTCAATGGCTGCAGGTGAACTCTTGAATTCCTGCGAAAAAACCCCTAAGCTCTTACCAGACGAATTTGAAGTCCTTGCTGCACATGCACATGCATTTGTTCAGGCAACAGATAGTGAGGACGCTGTCGAGTTCTACAGAGCTTTTGAAGTTGCAGGGGTCAGAGTTAACAGTGTGGATGAGTTTAGCCTTGGAGACCCGGAGTCAACATCCGAATTAAAGGCCCAGGAAGTCACCCTTTACGAGCTTATGGATATCGCCAGGGGATATGACCTGATTGCAAATGAATGGGTCTCAGGCTTCGGACGCTGCCTTGAGGGGGCAAAAAGCATAACTGATTTCATGCAGGCTCAAAATCCTGGAGCTGAAAATTCAGTTTCGAACTGTTCAGGCACAGGTATCAACGAAGCTATAGTATATACCTTCCTGAAACTGCTGTCCCGGCACAGGGATACTTTCATTGAGACCAAATTCGATAAAGATACTGCGGATTATGTTTCATCCAGGGCAGGCGAGATTCTCTCGGCCTGGGAGGAGGCTTCAGGCAATGCTGAAGCTTCAGGTAATACCACCAGAGACTTTGCAGCTCTGCTCCCTGCTGTACAGGAGTTTGACTCCGAACTTCTCAATAAAAGAATCAACCCGGGTTCAACAGCCGATATCATTATAGCCGGGCTTTTCATTGCCCTTCTGGGGGGCCTGCGCTTTTGACCGGATTTTTTACTGAACGCAGAAAAAAAGGAAGCGAATCTTCATCTGTTGACTCTGTCGATTTATATTCCTTTGGGATCAAAGAAGGCATTTCCGAAACAATTATTAGCACCGGTCTGGAATCCCCCAATGCTGCCCCCATCGGAATAATCGTAAAAAACGGAAGGACTTTTGTCCGGCTTTTCAAAGGTACCCACACCTGGGAAAATGTTTCTAAAGAAAAGCACCTTGCCGCAAACATAGTGTACGATCCCTTACTTTTTGTGCGTTCAACTTTTTTCGATCTTGAGCCATCCGAATTTGACCACGTGTCTGTCCACGGGATCAGTATTCCTATCCTGAAAACAGCTTTAGCCTGGGTCGTTTTCGAATGTACTGATCTCAATGATACAGATCATGCTCTTGTGGCAGACCTTATTCCTGTAAAAGCAGGTTTCAATGAAGCTAACTGGAAATGCCTGCCCGTACCTAACAGGGGATTCAATGCAGTGCTTGAGGCTACTGTCCATGCGACCCGCTACCAGCTTACAGGAGAAGAAAAATATCTTGAGCTAATCCGTCACTATGAATCACTGGCTTCCAAATGTGGGGGAGAAAATGAGAAAAAAGCTATGAAATTGCTTTATGAGGTACTGGGACTGTGAATCCTTTTTGCGGTTGCCAGCTCCTCAGATAAAATCCTCAAATAAAATTTATGCCTTCTTGTCCACAGTTAAAGTTTGTGACCTCTCATTTTTATTATCCGGAATCTTTTTTTAGAAAATTATATTATCCACCTCTGGCATGACTTATTTCCATGAGCTTTCAGAGAATTGCGTGGGGCATTACAGGTGCCGGGCATTTCCTGGACCGCAGTTATCAGGTCTTTAAGGAAATCAAGCTCAGAAACCCTGAAGTTTCCGTAAACACGTTTGTTTCCAGGGCTGGAGAGGAGGTACTGCGCATGTACGGGCTTGAACAAAAACTTGTTCAAATCTCCGGCGGGGACTACCTCGAAGAAATCTTCCGGGAAAGCGAGCAGGGTTCCAGTTCTCCTAAGGTCGGGCGCTTCGGTCTTGACCGATATGATGCCCTATTTGTCACGCCTGCAACCTCAAATACGGTTTCGAAAATCGCTTATGGGATTGCGGATTCCCTTGTTACCAATGCCGTTGCCCAGGCTGTAAAAGGAAGAGTGCCTGTTTATGTCGTGCCTGTAGATATTGAAGGTTCAATCATATCCGAAATGCCCTATAATATTGACAGAAAACAGTGTAAGCATTGCGAGGACTGCCCTCCAAGAGAAAACTGCCCTCAGGGTGCAATTACTGAAAAAAACGGTCTAACAGACCAGATCGATCTTCTGAAGTGCAAAGGCTGCGGGATCTGCAAGGAACTCTGCCCCTATAAAGCTATTAAAGGCGGGCCTGTGGAAGTCCTTGTCCGGGATGTGGATATGCACAACGTTGAGATTGTAAAAAGCCTGCAGGGGATTACCGTGCTTGAAAGCCCTGAAAAAATTCTGGATTTCTTTTGAATTTTTATCAAGACTTTTCAAACAAGCCTTTTCAAAAAATGATTGAGAGTAAACCTTTTGGAAAAAGTTTGATCGAAAACCTACCAAAGCAGCGTTTGAATTTGCTTTCAAAGATGAGCGATTTTACGTTATCTTGCGGCTTTATCTGTGTCTGCCTAACAAAAGAATAACCCTGCCAATAACGATTAGATAAAGATGGCAGATAGACCAGGATGACAGAATATTAAGATGGCAGAATATTAAGATACTCGTCATAAGCTACTATTTCTTCAAGAGATTTCCTTGGTCTGGCAGTGGGAGATTCGTCTGGGACCCCCACGGTCAGTAAAGCTACAACTTTTTTGTCCTGAGGAATCTTGAGTAGTTTTTTGACTTCGTCTTCGTTGAAAGCGCCAATCCAGCAGGTGCCCAGCCCTAGCTCGACAGCCTCCAGGACAATGTGTTCAAGGGCGATGGCAAGGTCAACCTGATGCCATTTTTGGGAGGGATCTCCAACGCCTGCAATGATGTTTGAGGCGGTACCCACGAATGACTGATTATTGCAAGCAGCAACAAGCTGTTTTTTGACTTCCTCATCCCCGACAACAATAAATTTCCAGTTCTGCCTGTTTGCAGCCGACGGTGCAAGCCTTGCAACCTCAAGCAGTTTCTCTAGCTTATCCTTTGGTATGCGCTCGTCTTTGTAAGTCCTTATGCTTCTCCTATCCTTGATTGTGTCAAATACACCCATGTTAGTTTCACCTGCGGTTAGAAGGTAATTGGTTATTTCTATAATATCACTGTAACTCGTATAAAGGGTAATATGCAGCTCGTATAAAGGGTAATATGCAGCTTTACTTTTATAGCTGCATTTTCATAAACAAGCGCAGGCTGAGAGAGTAGCTTTGTAAAAACTGTCTAAATAGTTACTTTCCAGGGTTCCTTCTTTTTCGTACATCATCTTGCTTCCCGATTCTATCTACTGCTCTCTCTAATTCCCGTACCTTTTTAGCATCTCGTATCCATAGATTATCGTTGTCGGTCTTTGCGGTCAGAAGTATCAAACCCCATATCAAAGCAACAACTGCAAAAATAAGGAGATAAATACCCGATTCGTTTACATCTATAGCTCCCAGTGAGTGAAGTATCAACAGTATTGCAGAGACAACCAATAGTGAAACTCTGTATAAAAAAGGCCTGATATCCCTCTTTCCTTCTACTTTGTTACCTGTGTAAATACTACCTTTTAACTCACAGGTTCCAAATGGAAATAACCAATTGATCCCTGAAACCGTGCAGGAATCTTCAAGTAAATGTAAAAATTGGCCAGATATCAAACCTAAAAATAAGAAACCTATAAGAGTAGCATTTATTCCATGGAAAATAAAATAGCCGATTATTGCTGTTAACAAAGTGAGTACAAGGGAGCTTATGAATACTCCTATGGGCGAATGCATTATGCCTCTATGCTGCTCCTCTACAACGTATTGAAGATTCATCTTTTCTTTTAAGTTAAAGAAACTGAAAGAAAAAACTATCAGCTTGTGAAGAGGAACCATAATGTCATAAATTATTTTGAAATCATAGTGTAACTTGGGCTTTTCGTCACTGTCTGCATCAGGTATCAGCGAACCTATGACAGTAGCCGCAAGTAAACAGAAGGCGTATACAGGGTGGGAGTTCTCTGAAAATATCAGAGGAATCGCAAATGGAAATATCGTTCCAAGTGTTATAGAAACGTGATCTTTCCCCAGCATATAAAAAATACAGGTCTAAATCTATATTAATTTATTTTATATGATATTTGAAAAAAATCCCAAATGAATATTCATATATAGAAAAATTCCCCGTGAACTCAGAATGGAATTCTCATTCTTCAGGCGAAGTTTTAAGCATATTTACGACTCATATTTATCGCAGCTTGCATATCTGATAAAGCTCTTTTCCTGGAATACTTCAGGATAAAGCTGCTTTCTCACTTCATTTTTCAGGAGAAGGGCCAGAAATAAGTTTGAGATAGGGGATTTAATATGACGTCAAAATTGATGGACTACTTTAATAAGCAACCGAGAATTGGGGTTCTCAGCACATCGAGTAAAGACGGAAAGGTAGATTCGGCTGTCTTCGGCTCACCTCAGATGATTGATGAAAAGACCGTTGTGGTTGCAACTGGTAAGAACCGCACGTTCTCAAACCTTCAGGAAAACCCTTACGCAATGTTCCTGATTATGGAACCGGGAGAAGATATTATGGCATGGAAAGGAATCAGGGTTTATCTGAAGCTGAAGGAATCTGCAACGTCGGGGGAGATGCTTGATATGATCAAAAGCCAGATCGCAAAAATAGCCGGCGAGGAGGCGGCAAAGATGATATACGCAACTGCCACCTTTGAGATTATTGAGATGAGACCTATCGTTGATATGGGACAGGGCTGGGAAAAATCAATCTGAGTTCTCAAAGTTGTAGGCATCAAAATCGGAAATCAAAACCAAAGTTGTGGTGAAGCACCCGGCTGTAAGTAGAGTTATCGCGCTACTGCTCCGGTTAAAGAGGCTATTCAAAATCAAGAATTTTTATATTCGACATTTTTCTTTTTTCCAATCGCTATCTTTTCCAAATATACAAGTTTAACTTTGCTGCCCAGCGGTTCCCGTCTGAACTCCTGATACCCGGTTTATGATTAAAAACTGGCATCCATCCCGTGCTTGAGAACAGTTGAAAATACTCATGCCAGGTAGGAGGACTCGTTTTGTATTCAATACCTTTCATTCTTTATTCTTGCAACATTTACTTTAACAACTGAAAACACAATCAACATAAAAGAAATATATTCTTTTCTTTTATATTTGTAAATTTGTTTTTATTGAATGTCTTTAACTTATTAGTTATGAATTTTAGTCATAGTCTCATTCATGGATTATCGAAGTTCTTGATTGTATGTACATTAGCAGAATAAAAAGTTTTAAACATAATTAAGATGATTATTGATACAGTCTGCTGATTAATTATATTTTTTCATGACAATATTTTGTGACCAAGCAGCTTCGCAAACTCAACTCTTAAAGGAAAGAAAGCTAAAACAAGCTATTAGAGGAGGTTTAGATATGACATCAAAATTGATGGACTATTTTAACAAGCAACCGAGAACTGGAGTTCTCAGCACAGCGAGTAAAGATGGAAAGGTAGATTCAGCTCTTTTCGGCTCACCCAATATGATTGATGAAAAGACCGTTGTAATTGCAACAGGTAAGAACCGCACGTTTTCAAACCTTCAGGAAAACCCTTACGCGATATACATGATAATGGAACAAGATACGGACTGGAAAGGGATCAGGGTTTATCTGAAACTGAAGGACTCTGCAACGTCGGGGGAAATGCTTGATACGATTAAAAGCCAGATCGCAAAAATGGCCGGGGAGGAGGCTGCGCAGATGATGTATGCAACGGTTACCTTCGAGATCACTGAGCTGAGACCTCTCGTTGATATGGGACAGGGCTGGGAGAACTCGATCTGAGTATTCAGAAGTGATGTGAATCAAAAGAAAAAATTAAAAAATCGGAATAAAAAGATCAAAAGAAAAAATGACCGGCTAAAACCTTAAAATGGGGACTAACTCAGGTTTTTAGATTATGCCGGTCTTTTCCAGAAACCCTTCAAGAGGCACGGAGTGAGTCTGGAAGCCGCACACCTTGTAAGGGTCAGCACCCATTGAAAGGGCTACGAACTGGGCAATGTTCATGTGCACCATATCATATTTTACGCCAAACTCCTTTTCGATAACCGGCTGGTAGCGGTCATACTGGATCTGGCAATTCGGGCACATGTGAAGCATAAGCTCTACGCCTGCTCTTTGAAGGCTGTCGAGTTTTGTCTTTGTCACCTGAAGCGAGGTACTTTTGTTAAGGTGAAGCTGGGAAAAGCCCATCCCGCAGGTAAGAGTCCGGTCTTCGTACCAGCGTACAGGCTCGGCTCCGCAGGCTGCGGCTATGTTATCGATCAACTGGGGGTTTTCAGGGTTTCCGAGGACATCGAGATATTTAACTTTATAGTAATGGCAGGCGTGATGAGATGCAGTTTTAACCCCTGAGAAGTCGAATTGCTTCTGCTCCTGGATTTTATCCACCTTGCTTAAAAGAATCTCTACTGCATGGTAGAAGTTTGTCCTCGTATTCATATCGTCTTTTTCATAAACAAGATTATCAAAGCCCTTTTCCCGGAAGATAGAGTTGATTTTGTCCCGGACTTCGGTATTGGTATTCAGGGTTTCACAGGCTTCCTTATTTATGGCATAACAGGTTGAACAGAGGCAGGTTATATTGGGATAGCCGCATCTTCTTGCAACTGCAAAATTTCGGGCCGCAATGGCTGCTGTTGTCAGTCCTTCAAATATATCAGTATAATGGCCTATTCCTGTGCAACAGGACTGCTCATCATTTATACAGTAATCTACTCCAAGCCTGTCAAAGACATAACAAGTGGAGGTTTCCACTCCTGGGTACTCTTGCCCGACCATGCAGCTTTTAAATAATAAAAGCTGGCTGTCCGGGATATCTTTTATCGCTTTCAAAGCCGAAATCTCCGCTTCTGTTTTCTCTCTTGATGCACTGGTTCTCCAGGAGCTGATGCAAAAGTTTTTCCTGTATTTTTGCTTTGATCCATTTTTCCCTTTCAAAATAGCCTGTGGCCTCAAGAATAGACTGAACTTCCCCATGGGTGTTCCTGACATCCTTTGAACTCAACCCCAGTTCAGTCCGGATTGACTCAAGGTCCTTTTTGAAACTGATCCAGCGTTCTCCGAGGTCTTTTTCCATATTTTTAACTCCAGCACCCGGAACCTTGCTAGCTCCGTTTTCTGCAAGATATTCCCCGATCTCAAGGAAGTAGGCCAGCTTTTCAACTCCGATGCCCTCGTTAATAGCCATCTGCCTGAGTACCTGTACGATTGTCACAGGGCTATTATTTCTGGGACAGCGCACATTGCAGGAATAACAGTAGAAGCAGGACCAGATCATTTCGGACTCAAGCACACTGCGGTCATTTTCCAGCACTTTTTTTACAATCTGGCGCGGGCTGTAATCCGTAAAGCGGGCTGCAGGACAGGAAGCTGTGCAGGCTCCGCACTGGATGCAGCGGTCAAGCCCCAGAGAAACAGGTGTCCGGATGCTTTTCTTTGCGGTTTCTGCAAGGGTTTTACATTCCGGGGTATCGTATTCGTTTACATATGGAATCATTTGATCATCTCTCCTTCCTGGGCAAGGCTGGTAAAAGTGCCTGCAAGCCCTCTTGTGTTTGGAACATAAGCTTTTTTGAAATAGAGCCGGTTTCCTGAATCTCCAAGTTCTTTCTTTAATTTCTCGAAATGGCTGACAGTTAGAGGATATATAATCTCAGCTTTCGGGCTGTCTGGAGGGTCCTCTATAAAAAGGACAGCCGATACCCCGTTTTTGAAGGCGTGAAGTAACAGGTCTTTATCAACCACGAGGTTTGTTGGCACTTTGATTAACTTGACATTTGATGGATAAGTCAGTGCACTATTTCCTATATTATCACAGGTTAAGGACGCGATTCCGCTGTTTACAAAGCCCAGTAGGTCTCCTTCTTTGGCTACCCCTTCAACTTCGGCTTTTAGCTGGCTTTTTGTAAAGCCTTCAATCTGAATAGCTCCGTTCTGACAGAGTTCAGTACAGTATCCGCACCCTGTACAGACAAGCGGATCTACGATAATCTTTCCATTCTCATTCAAGGAAAAAGCCTCGAACGGGCATTTGAGACATTCCTTACACTGATTACAGAGAAGCTGGTTGATAGTTGGAATTTCGTTTACCAGGGCTTTTGGGCTGTCGGCAATAAAAGCCCTTGCTCTTACAGATGCAAGTCCTGCCTGGGAAATAGTATCCGTAACATCCTTAGGGCTCTGGGCAGTGCCACAGACAAAGATTCCGTCCAGTGAGCTGTCTACAGGCCTCAGTTTCGAGTGCCTTTCCTTGATAAAGCCGCTTTCATCCTGGCTGATATTCAGTATACTGGCAATTTTTCGGGTTCCTTTTGAAGGGACCATGGCCGCAGAGAGTACGACAAGATCAGCAGGCAGCTCTGTTATTTTCTGGTTAAGGGTATCTTCGAGTCTGACAAGAAGGCTTTTATCCGGTTTCTCGACAATTTCGGCAGGTCTTCCTCTTACAAATCTAACTCCCATATCCTGGACTGCGCGATAGTAGTTTTCGTAAAAACCAAGAGCCCGCAAATCGACATAACAGATCGTGACCTCCGTACCCGGATATTTTTTCATTATCAGGTTAGAGTGTTTTAAGGCTGCCATGCAGCAATACCTTGAACAATAGCGGTTTCCACTTTCTTTTTCGTCCCTTGAGCCCACACACTGGATCATAACTATCCTTTTAGGAGTTCCCGGAACGTTCTCTGAAAAATTATCTGAAAAATTATCTGAAGAATTCTCTGAGGAGATTTTACTACCGCAGGTGCCTGTTGAGCTGACAGCATCAGGGTCCAGGCTGAAATCCGAAGGCCTGACCAATCCACCTTTTGTAGGGCCATTGATCCCAAGCATTCTGGCAAGTTCCATCTGAGTCATAACATTTTTGAAAATTCCATACCCGTACTGGGGTTTCTGGGATGCGTCATACTCCTCAAACCCGGTAGCAACAATAACTGTACCGACATTGAGCTCAATAATCTCTTCCTTCTGTGAAAAGTCAATCGCTCCGGATTTACAGACCTCTGCACATTTTCCGCAAGTCTCGCCCTTGAATTGCAGACAGTGGTCAGGGTCTATGCAGTAGATTTTTGGAACTGATTGGGAAAAACGCAGGGAAATTGCCTTTTTGTCCATGTACCCACAGTTGAACTCATTTTCAACGAGGACAGGACAGACGCGGCTGCACCGGCCACAGCCTGTACAGTTATCATGTACGTATCTCGGTTTTTTCCTTAGCCTGACTGTGAAGTTGCCGGCACTTCCGCTTAAGCGTTCCACCTCAGTCCAGGTTAGAAGGGTTATTTTCGGGTTAGCTACTACCTCATTCATCAGCGGGCTTAATGAGCACATAGCGCACTCTTCCGCGAGCTTGTCAGGAGAAAAAACTTTGCCTATTTTTGCCATATTTCCACCTATGCTGGAGTCTTTCTCAACCAGGTAAGTGGAAATTCCATTATCTGCAAGGTTAACTGCCGCAGTTATTCCTGCAATCCCTCCACCAATAACGAGGGCCTGCGGAACGATATTTACTTTTAGTTCTTCAAGTGGCTCATGATTTTCCAGGCGGTTAATTTTTCCCCGAAGAAGTGAGAGAGCTTTTTCAGTCGCTCCGGCTTTGTCCGGATGCACCCAGGCACACTGCTCCCTTAGGTTTGCGATTTCAAGCATTGCCCGGTTTAAGCCTGCTTCCTGAATACACTTTTTAAAGAGAGTGCCGTGTTTGGAGGGTGTGCACGAACCTATTACTATCCGGTCAAGGTTCCCTTCCAAAATCTTATTTTTAATAAGTGTCTGTCCCTCTCTTGAACAGAGATACTCATAATCAAAGACCGGGACCCCTTCTGCCTTAAGGGTTTTCTTAAGTGAATTAATATCAATACGTTCGGAAATGTTCCCACTGCAATGGCAGATAAATACAGCGGTTTTGTCCAGGGCAGCGTTCATTATATTAAATCTTTCAGGGATTCATATTTAAGACTTGCCGGAATGCTCAAATAGTTATCCTAATTAGGACAGAATATATAGAATAATTGCAAAATACGGACAGTTTGTGAGTAAAAAAGTGAACTTTAACGTTTCTTTTGCGTTGTTCGCACTATAATTCAATTTCCCTGGCAAATGAAACTACAATCAAAATGCGTTTATCCTATATATAGGAAAGCTTGCAGAACCTATAGGTATAAATTGTCCTTTTGTCTGGAAATTCAAAGTTATCTGTCAACAAAAAAGTAAAATGTAAAATTGTCGGGAAGTTTTTATATGCGCATAATTATATATATGGAGAAAGTATTATTATTTAAATCAACAGAGAAAAACAGATTTTGTTAGATACTCCCACGGATCAGAAACTCATATAAATAGAAATATATTTAATAAAGGAAATATAAATGCCGAGAATATAACAAATCTAAAATAATATGTTTCTATTGATCTGAAATACTGGACGGGAAACTAATATCGGAAGCAATCACACTCTGTTCTTTCGGTATAATCGGTAGATGATAGTTGTGGCAGATAATGAGTTTACATCAGAGGATAATGACTTTAGGATGGGAGAGGTTGAATACGAGATGGTGGAGCTTTTGAGAAAGCTTAATATTAACAGGCCAATTGCTCTCACCCTTGCATGCCTCTCTAAAGGAGAGGAAATTTCTTCCCAGCGCATCGAAATGGTATCAGGCTTGAGACAACCGGAAGTTAGCATTGCAATGCGCTATCTCCGTGAAAATGACTGGGTAGACATGCGGGAAGAAAAGAAGAATCAGGGAAAAGGCAGACCGGTTAAATTGTATAAACTGACGGTCCAGATGGAAACGATTATCAATTCAATAGAAGAAGACGTAATGACTGAAAGTAAGGCCGTGCTCCAGAACATAGAACGCCTCAAGAACCTTTCCTAAACTAATTTTAGAGCAGAAATATCACAAACTTTTTTTCATAAATTCTCAGAAAACTTAATTCTTAGTTATAAAGTCTGGGTTTTATAACCCGGATTCGACTTCTTATTTGTTAAACGTCTATTATAAGGCAGGATAGTTGAGGAAAGTTTAGCTTTTCCTTGAAATTAGGTCATTTTTTTCAATTTTTATGATCTCACTTTTGATTCTTGTGACTTCTTTATTCCATTTTTGCAATATCTTTGGCATGAAAATTCTTCCAGGTACTTTCATTTCTTTGTGCCTGTGATTAGAGAATTTCATGTGCATTTTTTCGGTTCTTTTGATACTGGTTTTTTTGAGATCTGGGCCTTTTGAGATCTGGGCCTTTTGAGATCTGGGCCTTTTGAGATCTGGGCCTTTTGAGATCTGATTCTTTTGATAGCTGGTTCTTTTGATATTTGGTTCTTTTGAGATCTGATTCTTTTGATAGCTGGTTCTTTTGATACCTCTTTTTCCATTTGAATCTGAATTTTGAAGACGACAAAAGAGCAGCAATTATTAGGATATCAGATCTGGATTTTGCGCTTGAAACACAAAATTAAACAAAATAGACTCTCCAGTTAGACTTGTAATTTATAAAGTTATAGATCCAGGTTCTCGATTTTCTTAGTTTAACTGTACAAGTTCTACAAAACAGAACATATAAAGGATGCAAGGAGTAAACATCTGAATATAGGTCAGGAGGGCGTATCGTGAGCTTTAGCAATTTTTAGTATAAAAATATCCTGCAAATTCTTTTTACACTTATATAAATTTAAAAAACTCGAGTTTAAAAAAAGTAGAGTTTGACGTAAAATTTGAATTTTAAAAAAGTTAAAGTTAAGACAAAGTTTGAGTCATAAAAAAGGTCAGAAATTAAGATTCTGTCATAGTTTGAAAAAGAACCCTGGTTGAGACGGAAGAATATTAAACTTCGACATTTTCAGGAAATTTTTAAGTTTTTAGAACATCGAAGCAGAATCCCTGCGTTTTCAAACGTGGGATGTATGCGTAATCTGTCTCAGCATCACGTTTTCAACTCTAATAAAATAGTGATATTTTTGTGTTTTATATATATTGTGAAGTTTTGTCTTGGAAGCTGGTAATGCTACAAGAACCGCTTAACTTTGCTACTGGACTTAAAATAGAAGGTTCTACAGAGTAATTCTGTAGGTAAAAGTTTGAACGTTGATGGCGAAAACCGAAATAACAACTGCCCTGGGGCATTATGGCATCGGTTGAAATTCCGTAGATGCCCGTCAATTCATTACCGGGAGCTGTCATAAGATTTTAAAGTCAAAGAATACGAAGAGAAGAGTTCATAACCTGCGCCGAAAAGGAAAAACAGTATCATCTGGGCATATTTAGAATAAATGAACATTAAAAACACTTAAAGAATTATTAGTTATTAGTATATATTAAAAAGAGAAACATAAGTAAATATTTATATTAATCAACTATATAATGGTTCTTTGGGTGATTTAATGGTAGATGAAAGTGGTCCAGTTATGGATATTTCGGACACAAAAGAAGAGGTCCCGGTAGCTATGGGACCAAACGAACATGAAATGATAGAACTATTTAGAAGAATTAACGTTAGCAGGCCAATCGCTCTGACACTTGCATGCCTTGCAAAAGGAAGAGAGATCTCGTCTCAGAGCATTGAAATGGTATCAGGCTTGAGACAACCTGAAGTCAGTGTTGCAATGCGGTATCTCCGCGAAAATAACTGGATTGATATCCGGGAAGAAAAGAAATCAAAGGGTAAAGGCAGACCGGTAAAGTTATACAGGCTAACAGTCCCAATGAATTATATTGTCAGCAAGATCGAAGAAGATATTGTAGCTGAGAGTACAATCGTGCTTAGAAATATTGAACGTCTGAAACACATTGCTTGAAATTGTTCATGGGGATTTATCCCCACTCTGATTTTTCCCTGAAGATTAATTCTTTTGTTACAGAGGTATTTAATTTCCGAGACTTTTGATTATTTTAATTTTTTGAATTATGTAGGTCAACATCATCGGAATTAATGCCAAATTTTGGTGATCCCAGAAGATATTAAAAAATCCCTAATTTCCGAAATTTATTCTCTTATTTTGGCTCTTCGTTATTCTCTATGGATAATACTATTTTGAATTCAAGACCGTGCTGGATTTTATGAGGATATTATGAGGATATTATGAGGATATTATGAGGATATCCGCCCAAAACAACAAAGAGACCAGTTTTTAAAGAGACCTATTTTTTAAAGCGAAAAAAACTCAAAAATACACGAAAAAGATTCAAAAAATCTCAGAAAAAGTTCAAAACAGAATGACATTAATAAAAAACAAAATAGCATCAATAAAACATATAGTGGGCCCGCTGCGATTCGAACGCAGGACCTCACGGTTATCAGCCGTGCGCTCCACCAAGCTAAGCTACGGGCCCAAATGAAGGATAAATGGGGTTATAAAACCTGTAAACTCCTGAGAAAGGATTATCATAGTGTGGTGGGCCCGCTGCGATTCGAACGCAGGACCTCACGGTTATCAGCCGTGCGCTCCACCAGGCTAAGCTACGGGCCCAAATGTCAGGTTTTTTAAAATTACCGAAGTAGAAAGGCTTTTAGGGAAAGCTTCCCAATCCGACAACACTTCTAATACTCAATTTACTACTTATAACTTTTGCTTGAAGCTCTTAAATTTCTAAGTTTCAAAAATTTATATGTAAGACGTCGAGCCTATGTGGCGACAGCTTTATATAAGATATTGAGTGTATGAGGGATGCTGATAAAGCATAAGCCTGATAAGGGCCGGTAGATCAGGGGAAGATCGCTACCTTGGCATGGTAGAGGCCTCGGGTTCAATTCCCGACCGGTCCACTTAATAACTTTTAGTATTTCTGATTAATGCTCTTTTTTACACTACATCCTGTTGTATAAAGTATGATTTTAATTTGACAATGTCAAGTTAGATTACGCTTTATATTACTTTTACTTTGAAAACACTATAAACTCCTAGAAATATATAAAAAAATGGTTACTAAAAGTCACAGCTTATGTAAAAACACACATTTTGAAACATTGTCAAATTAAATAAAGGCTGATTTTAAAGACCTTAGAGTTTGTCTTAAAATTCAAATCGTTCCTCAACTTGGTAATGAGCAATGTTAACTTTTAAGCTTCAAAATAATATGTACTGTTAGTTATATACGAGCCTAAGAACATATTTTATGAATCTTGACCTGGCGCTGAAAACAAAGGTTTTGTCAAAGAAGATGTTATATTGCTTCCAATATATCTGAAATTCTGTTATACTAAGTTATTTGAAAGGGGAGTTTATGAAACACTTCATTACACAAGACACGCCTGTTACGGAAGAAGTGCTTAATGTCATTGCTCATTTGCCCACGAAAAGTCTTCCTGCGATAGTTGAAGATAAATTTTTTGTTAAACTGAGCGACCGAAATATTATGCGTATAGCAGTTTTACTTGCGCAAAAAAGCTATGACGAAGGTGGGTGCCCCATCGGCGGCGTTATCATTGATAACAATACGCGCCGGATTATTGGAAAAGGACATAAT
Source organism: Methanosarcina sp. DH1 (assembly GCF_020804205.1). Taxonomy (NCBI): domain Archaea; kingdom Methanobacteriati; phylum Methanobacteriota; class Methanomicrobia; order Methanosarcinales; family Methanosarcinaceae; genus Methanosarcina; species Methanosarcina sp. DH1. The sequence goes on from NZ_WJBJ01000029.1 coordinate 75,523, forward strand.
ACGCTTGTGCAGGATAACGATCCTTACAACCACGGTGAAACGTCAGCCATACGCGATGCAGGACGACAGGACTTCAGTAATACTACGATTTTCACAACTCTTAGCCCATGTGACATTTGTGCCACGTTAATATATATGCGCCAATTCAGCCGCGTGGTCGTTGGCGATGTTACTAACGCCTCGGGTAATGAACAGATGCTTCGCGAGAAGGGTGTCAAAGTCGATATCCTTGAAGACCCAGTGGGAATAGAATTGTATGCAAAATATCGTGCCGAAAAGCCGGAACTCGACATGGAAGATTGGAAAGGCCTGGCTGCCGTTCGTAAGGCTGCAAGATAGAATTAAAAAAACAGGCAGTCCAAATAATCCTGATCAATACCGCCTTTTTCGTGTCTTGAGCCATCTCTGAATGGCTCGATATTTGTCCTTGGAAACAGCAGTTTTGATCTGATTATATGCCTCAAAGGTTTTAGCGATTACATTCGTTTTAGCAATCACATTCGTTTTAGCAATCACATTCGTTTTAGCGATCACATTCGTTTTAGCGATCACATTCGTTTTAGCGATTACATTCCGGCAAAAACGGAAAAAAAGAAGAAAGCAAAAAAAGCGGTGTAACGTGGTTCACAAGGCTTGACCTGCACCAATGAAGTATATTACGGGATCAGTTTTGAAGCTGTCCTGAATTTGCTTCATTTTACGGATACGCGTTAATGAAGTATATTGCGGGATCAGTTTTGAAGCTGTCCTGAATTTGCTTCATTTTACAGATTACGCGCAATGAAGTATATTACGGGATCAGATTTCAAGCTGTCCTGAATTTACTCCAATTTACAGATTGCTCCCTCATGAACCAATTAATATTATATAGGTAACAATATAAAAAAGTAACGATAGAATTCAATTTTATTTAATCAGTATTTATATTTAACGGGCTCATCCACGAATTGGTTACCTGCAGTTACCTATTTGAGTCTTATTTTTCAGAATTATTATTTTTCAGAATATCTTAACAACCACTTGGTTGCAGATGACCTGATAGCAACCTTTTACTATTGCAACCTTTTACTATTACATCTCCTGCTAACCTTGAAGAAAACAGATTTATCTCAGCGCTTTGCTGATACGAAGCCCCCCCACTTTTTAATGTATGTAATCTATTATATTCTTGTATTAATATACTCTTTTTGTTCAAACGGGGGAATTTGCAAGTAGTTGTATAAAATGATAAGACAGCTGCTGTAAGCTCTTTTCTCATCGCCAATAGTATTTTGGGGGATTAAAATGAAAGAAAGAACATATGCTAAAACACACAGTGGAAATGCCTTCATAAAAGTTTTAGGAATAGCAATGCTGGCTATTTCAATGATGGTGAGTATAGCAGGCGCAGAACCCTATGCATATATTACGAACTCCGGAAGCAACAATATCTCTGTAATTGATACAGCCACAAACACAGTTACAGCCAATGTGACTGTAGGAAACTATCCTGTTGGAGTTGCAGTCTCTCCAGATGGAACAAAGGTATATGTGACGAACTCATTCAGCAACAATGTTGCTGTAATTGATAATGCAACCAACAATGTTACATCAACGGTGGATGTCGGTAAATGGCCTCTAGGAGTTGCAGTCAATCCGGATGGAACAAAGGCATATGTGGCGAACGGGGGCAACAACAGCGTTTCTGTAATTGACACTTCAAATAACACAGTTACATCAACGGTGGATGTCGGTAAATGGCCTCTAGGAGTTGCAGTCAGTCCGGATGGAACAGAGACGTATGTTACAAACGCATTCAACAACAATGTTTCTGTAATTGACACTGTAACTAACAATGTTACAGACACCGTGACTGTAGGCTACATTCCTGTTGGAGTTGCAGCCTCCCCGGATGGAAAAATAGTGTATATTACTAACACTGGCAGCAACAGTGTTTCTGTAATTGACACTGAAACTAAAAATGTCACATCAACGGTAAGTGTTGGAGAATATCCTGTTGGAGTTGCAGTCTCTCCGGATGGAACAAAGGTATATGTGGTGAACGCTGGCAGTAACAATGTTTCCGTAATTGACGCAGCAACCAATTCCGTTGCAGCCACAGTAAATGTAGGTAATATGCCTCATGGTGTTGCAGTAACCTCTGACGGAACAAAGGCATATGTGTCAAACTCCGACTACAATGGAACCGTCTCTGTAATTGACACTGCAACAAACACAGTTACAGCTACTGTACCTGTAGGAAACTATCCTGTTGCCATCGGGCTGTTTATAGTTCCTCTTTAATCAGATAGAAGTTTAACATCAAGAATGGAAAACTTTCGTCAATGGAGGACAGACGTTTATTGATCTGGCAAACATCGTAATCAATGCTTTAAAAACAAGCTGAGTAAGCAAAGATTATTAGGAATGCGCACACAACAAGCTGAGTAAGCAAAGATTATTGGGAATGCGCACACAACAAGCTGAGTAAGCCGTTAAAACTCGAGGAGGTAAAGAACTCCTCTTTAACTATTTAATTGAATATAATGTAGATAATGTAGACAATGTAGACTCTATTCAAAAATCTAGTAATTTTGAATTTTACATTTATCACTGGGGTTTGGTACTGAGTCAGCCAGGAGACTGAACAAGGCCCTTAGAGATCCGTTATAACAAATACAAATGGAGGCATTAGTCCATTAATTGTTTTAACGTAGCTTGTGTCTGATTATTAGCTTGTGTCTGATTATTATTTTCTTCTTTGACCGTGAACCTTATAGCAAATTGGGCTCCATCATTTCTTTTCAGCTCAAGTTCCCCATCTAACTGATCTACAAGGGTGGTTATCAACTGAAACCCAAGACTATCAAGATCTTCAATATTAAGGTCTTCAGGAATACCAACGCCGTTATCTGAGACGGTCAGAACAAAACTGGTATACCTATTGCATTCCTTTCTGTTTTCCCCATTTTCTTCTCTATGGAGTTCGATTTGGATCTCTCCATTGTCTCTGCCCGGAAATGCATGTTTTAGAGAATTGGAAACCAGTTCATTAACAATAATTCCTAGCGGGACAGCAACATCCATATCAAAGAATGCATTTTCTTCCAGATCCATTTTCAGGCTAGTGTTTTTGTTACTAAGGGTGTAAGTCTGGAAAAGGTTTTCAGCCAGCTCTCTTATGTATGCCGAAAAGTCCAGTGTCTCAGTTTCTTCTCCTTTATAAAGCTCTTCGTGAATAAGGGCCATAGATATAACCCGGTTCTGGCTTTCCCTGAAAGCCTCAGTAACTTTCGGGTCATTGAACTTATCAGCCTGAAGATCAAGGAGAGAAGAGATAACCTGCAGGTTATTTTTTATCCTGTGGTGGATTTCTTTCTTACGGGCAGTCTCGATATTTGCCAGAGCTTCTTCTGCCTTTTTCCTTTCAGTAATATCAAGAACAAAAGCTACGCCTTCATTACGTACCTGATCGAAGGTCGTTGCTCCAACAATGGCAGGTACTCGCGAGCCATCTTTACGGATGAATTCCTTCTCGTAAGGCGTATTTGAGCCTGTTAATTTGAGTTCCATTATGGCATGTTCATCCAATCGACTGTACTCCGGTGGAGTCATCTTGTTCCATTTAACCCTTCCAGCCTTCAAGTCCTCGCGCGTGTAACCAACTATATCCAGTAACTTGTCATTGGCATCGGTGACCGAACCGTCCAGGTTAAAATAAAATGCACCAATCATATCCGACTCGTAATACTGGCGCAAGCGCGCTTCACTCTCACGCAGTGCTTCTTCCGCCTTGATACGCTCAGTAACATCTCTTACAATAGCTGAAATGGCCACGAGTTTTCCAGCGATGTCAAACACAGGAGAGAGAGCTGCTGAAATATTTATAATAGTACCGTCCTTTCTTAACCGTGAGGTTTCGTAGTGCTGAATCTTTTTTCCCTGTTTGATCTTTTCGGAAAACTGCTTAATTTCCTCTTTGAACCTTTCTGGTTCAAGTATGGATACATTTTTTCCCAAAATTTCCTCGGCCGAATAACCATAAACCTGTTCTGCCGCCTTATTCCAGCTGGTAATGATACCCTCAAGAGACAGAGTTATAATAGCATCATTCGAAGATTCCACAGCGTTCGCCAGTATTTGAAGTTTCTCTTCTGCTCTTTTATGTTCAGTAATATCCTGAACTACTCCTTTTACTCGAATAGGTTTATTCTTTTCATCAAAAATAATTTCAGGTTGAGAATGGACTGTACGTTCTTCTCCATTAGCCAGGACAATCCTGTAATCAATACCAAGAGGCTTCTCATTTAAAGCTTTCTTGATAGCATTATCAACATAATCTCTATCGTCGGGGTGTATATAATTTAAAAGTTCTTTGTAAGTTGCGCCTGATTCATGAGGATTACGTTCAAAAATCCGATACATTTCATCGGACCAGTATGTTTCACCAGTTACGAGATCCCAATCCCAATTTCCAATCTGAGCTATCTTTTGAGCTTCAGAAAGGCGTTTTTCACTTTCCTTCAATGAATTGTAAGCTTTCTCAAGCTCTGATGTACGTTCTTTAACTTTTTCTTCTAGGTTCTCATGCACTCTTATTAGAGCTTCTTCTACTTTCTTAAGTTCAGTAATATCACGTGCAGCTGCAAAGACCCCAATAACCTTCCCATTCTCATCTCCATAAACGGAAGCATTGTACAAAACAGGAGTTATATGTCCATCCTTATGCCGAATCTCCAGAGGGTAGTCCCTGACTTCACCGTGCATGAACACCTGCTGATATCCTTTTCTAGCTTCCCCGGGCTCAGTGAAATAATCTGAAAAATCAGTCCCAATCAACTCATTTCTTGAATATCCAGTAACCAGTTCAGTAGCGCCACTAACATCCGTAATCTTACCATCACGTCCAATGGTTACTAAGGGGTCCAGGCTGGCTTCAATCAGACTACGATTATAAAGATTTGATAATTTCAGAGCTTTTTCCGACCTTTTTCTCTGCAGAGCCTGCGTCACAGCAGGCGCGATAGCTTCAAGATCTTCCTGCTGCTCGTAGCTATAGCCGTTTTCACGGTTTGCAACCGCAATCAAACCTATCGTTTTTCCATCCTGGACAAGGGGAACGCCAAGAAACGATGTAATCGGCGGATGTCCATGCGGCAAACCAATACTGTCGGGGTGTGATAATGGATCATTGGTAAAGAAACCTTTCTTGTTGTTAATGACACTGCCATAAAGGCCATGAACAGCAAAATCGGCAGGGGGACTACGATGTCCTTTCTTATCGTACATAAGGCACTGTTCCCATGCAAGCTCGCTTTTTGCAATATCGTGCAAGAACCCGTCAGCGCCCATTTCATTGATGAAACCAAACTGGCTGCTGGTTACTTCCAGGGCTACAGATAGACATGCTTCACCCAGTTCTTCTTCTGTATTTGCCTGTACCACGTTCCTGAAGATCTGATTGATTCCTTCAAGAATACGGTTGTATCTACGAATACGATGCTCTTCTTGCTTGCGCCTTGCGATATCACGAGCGACGTAAACACTCCCAATGAGTTTTTCTTCAGAATCGTATAGTGGCGAGATATTTACTAAGAAATTACCACCAAGACAACCTTCACAAATCTCTGCGGTGTGCTCGTCCCAATCCTTAAGCAGCTGCCTTTGTGGGCAAAAAGAAGGAGGTTTGTCTGTCCCATGGATAACACGATAGCAGGTTAACCCTATGCACTCTTCAGGTGTCATCCCTGATCTTGCCGCAATAGCTTTGTTCACACGAACAACTCTATGTTTATCGTCAATTATGGCTACCAGGTCTGGCACAGCATCAAAGGTATATTCCCAATTTTTTGCAGCCTGAATAGCTTCTTTTTCTGCTCTTTTTCTTTCGGAGTTTTCTATCCTCTCCCATTTTCCGTCCCTTTTGATCAAAGCAAATTGATGGCTGGATACTACATCAATAATCTCGACCGTACTGCACATATCGAGATAATATGGGCATAGGGCTATCACATGGTGTTTGTCGAGAATAGCATCTACTTTATTTTCATAATCAATAAATTCGTTCCAGCCTTCTTTTTCCAGCCAGCGATTGTCTCCTGCAACCCTCAGTCCATCATAACCCCTTGCCAGAGCCAGGTTAATTTTTTCAACCCAGCTATTTACAACTCTATCCAGATCGAAAATACCCTTCTTTAAAAATCCACTGGTGTAAGGGATGATTTCTATTTGTCCTTTCTCCAGATAAACATTAAAATCAGGAACAGCCCGTATCATGGATGTTTTTGCCTCTTCCACTTCAAGAGGCTGTGAGGTAATCCATATGCATAACTCGTTATTTTCCAGCCCGGCTTTAAAATAAGGAACAAGTATATCCATCAAATCTTCTTTTGTCTGGTAGAACTGGCAGAAGTGTGTTCCCCAGGGTACTTCGCCAACAGTATCAATCCCAGAACCTCGAGTGTTTATTCTCATGGGTATTGGCTCCGGGTTTTAAGAATACCAGGATAATTTTTTCTCATGGGCATTGTCTCCGGGTTTTGATAATACCAGGATAAAATTTGGCTCTTCACCATTCCCTATGGATAAGATGATATTCAATTCAAGGCCGCATTGGTTTTTATGAGAAAATTATGAGGATAGCTACACAAAACAACAAAGAGCAAAAATTTTTTTTGCACCAGTGTATTTGGTTTCATTTTTACTTTATGATTTCTATTATATCTAACTGCACTCTATAAAGGTCTCAAGAGAAACTCAATAGTGCATAAGTCCTCTCGAAAGCTTACTATAATATATTTTGTGAATTTAAGAAGATCTCTATTTGCCTTACAACTTTTTCTTTCTGACTACCGGAACTTATTATTTTGGAACTAACGGATTCTTATTCAAATTCTTTTACAGCCACAAGAACAAAAATGAATTGAAAATTATCTAAATAATAATATAAAAGTAATAGATATATTAAGTTTATTGATGTTAGTTACAGACTTTAGTTACAGGAAAGATTAATTCCCGCATCTCAAATGAGACACAACCAAAAAGCTGAGATTCCAAATGATTAACTGAGTTTTCTGATCCTGGAAAATAATCATGAAACTTTGCTGATTTAATTTTGCTGATTTAATTTTGCTGATTTAACTTTGCTGATTTAACTTTGCTGATTTAAGAAAGAATGGCTCTTCGCCATTCCCTCTGAACAAGAAGATTTCAATTCAAAACCTCATTGGTTTTTATGAGGACATTATGAGGATATTCGCAAAACAATGAAGACCCGAAAAAATTAGCTTTGAGATAAACTCATCAAGTAAACGATGGGGAAATTGAAACGATGAAGTAATTGAAACGATGGAGTAATTGAAACAATGAAGTAATTGAAACGATGAAGTAATTGAAACGATGAAGTAATTGAAACGATGAGGTGATTGAAACGATGAGGTGATTGAAACGATGAAGTAATTGAAAGGTCAGTTAATTAAAATTAATAAACTAATTAATTAACAGATAGTCTTATCCTCGCTATTGCAGGCAACTCTCAAACTCTTTTGGTTATAAAGATCTCTTTCCAGTGATTCTGTTTGTCCGATAGTATCTTCTCCCCACTTTTGTTTAACTGCCTCACTCCACTGAAGTTTATCGTCCCCAATCATAGATTTTGGAATTGCAAAAATGTTTTCTCTCGTTGTTCTGGAAATCCCGGATTTTGACAACTTATACTTATTCGTTTTCTGATCGTATACCATCTGGTGATCGAGTTTAAATGCACTAACTGCCTCGGAAAATTTACAGTTAACCTGGTTTAATTCTTCGTTTGGATCTTTTCCCTTCCTTCGCTTCATTTTTTCCATTTCAATCTCTTCTTTTCGTATATCCTCCAGGTACCATAAACTCCTATCAACTTCACTTTTAAATACAATCATATGCCATTTGAGAGACAACGAGTACGGTTTTCTTAAATATTCTTGCAATTCGGCAATCAGATCGGAATCATCTGTCGTACTTTCAATTTCTTCCATTATTCTTTTCATTTTGGCCAGATTTGCCTTCTGTCTTTCCTGACTTGTTACCATAGCTATCCACAACAGACTGATTTTTATTAGACTGTTATATACAGAAAGTATATTTTAAACCTTCGATAATAGACCATAAAAGTTAAATTTAGAAAAAATTTCGACTTGTTTGCCACAAAATATCACGAAAATCAGGGTCGCAGGAATAGTTGCTGTGATTTGAGCCTTTTCTCTGGTTTGAATTCATTTTTATTCTAGTACATCGATTCTCAAATATATACACAATAAGAAAATAAATACAGTTTATGACGCAAATATTATTTTCAAGTCACATGGAATTTTATAACACGGAAAACGCAGCCAGTCGCAGAGTGATTCTATCTGGATATTACAACCACGGAAAACACGGAAAACACGGAAGAAACACGCCTTTACTACTGATTTCCGTGTCTTCCGTGCTTTCAGTGGTTTTCAAAAAATTCATTTTGGACATACTTTGGAATCGATGCACTAGTGTCGAGTCAATCATCAAGGATTCAATAATTTCGAATAATTGCAATCGATTTTATACGATATTTTGTTGTTGACTCAACAGTAGGGCATGCGCTCTTTATTGTGGGGTTCGCATCTGTTTACTCATATATTGAATATCAAAAAGAATAATGGAACCAAATCTCAAATTAAAACTTAAAAATGAAGGTTACAGGAATTCCTGTAATTCCGGATTCTGAAATTTCTGTTTACTCGGTTTTTGACTTTTATTTTATCATCACGTTTATCTAGCATGTTCTCGTTTGTTTTATTGATTTATATGGCCGAGGATATAACAAAAGATACCAGTAGAATAATTAAGAATGGGGATACAGTCTCAGTTAATTATATAGGAAAACTTGAAGATGGTACAATCTTCGATACTTCCTTAAAGGAAGTTGCTATCGAGGCAGGGAAATACAATCAGATGAGAAATTATGAACCCCTTACATTTACCGTCGGCGTAGGCCAGATGATAAAAGGATTTGATGAGGGCGTTGTCGGAATGCAAGTGGGGGAAGAAAAAACCCTTACAATCCCGCCTGAAGAAGCATATGGAGAGTACAGAGAAGAATTTGCAAGAGAGATCCCGAATAATACTGTTAATTTTACTCCGGAAGTCGGGATGAAGCTGGCTACGGACAATGGTCTGACAGGCACTATCACGGATGTAAACGAAAATAACTTTGTTGTAGACTTCAACCATGAGCTTGCAGGCAAGACCCTGATTTTCTCAGTCACAATCGTTTCTGTGGAGGAGTGAAAGTGATGAAGGCCAGGAAAAAAGCAGTTTTCTTCATAGCTATACTGCTCCTGGTAAGTACAATTCTTGGCAGCGGATGCACGGATAGCGGGAGCAAGGGAGGAGACAGCAGAGCAGTAAAGTCCGGAGATTCTGTCAAGGTCGACTATACCGGGAAGCTTGAAGACGGCACGGTTTTTGATACCTCAAAAGAAGACATTGCAAAGCAAGCAGGTATATACGTTGAAGGACGGGAGTATACTCCTCTTAACTTTGTCGTTGGCTCGGGACAGATAATCCCTGGTTTTGACGAGGGCGTAATCGGAATGAAAGTAGGGGAAGAAAAAACCCTGACGATCCCTCCAGATAAAGCTTATGGGGAATATGAAGAAGCAAGAGTCCTGGCTGTCCCGATTGAAGAATTAAATCTAACAAACAGATCCCAAATTCCTGAAGTGGGACAAACCTTGGGAGATACGTACGGGAACCAGTACAAAGTAATAGCTGTAAACGACACGCATATCACTCTTGACGCCAATCATGAGCTTGCAGGCAAGACCCTGATTTTTGATATAAAACTAATCTCAATAGAATAAATTTAAGTTACTGAAGAGCAAATTGAGAGTTAGAGTATTTTTTTAAAATGTGCATCATTTCGGTATCCGGATAGATTTTGAAATGGCGTGGGTACCAGAGAAAAATGCACAGGAGAAAGAGATAATGGAAAATTCTCGTACTGTGAAAAAAGGGGATTACCTGCTTATTGATTATACTGGAAAATTCGAAGACGGAACGGTCTTTGATACCACTTTGAAGGAAAAAGCCCTCGAAGCAGGGATCTATGACGAAAAAAAAGGTTACCGACCTTTTTTTTTCAGAACGGATACATTCCAGGCAATAAAAGGTATCGATGTGGGAGTGCTTGGAATGAAAGAGGGTGAAGAAAAAACCCTCATAATTCCGCCTGAAGAAGCCTATGGAATGTATAAGAATTACCTTGTCCAGGAGATCCCTCTCGAAAAGCTTGGACTCCAGACCCCTCCTGAGCCAGGAACAAAAATCATAACACCTGCTGGGAGTGAGGTTAAAGTGCTCAACTCCACGGAAACTTCTGCTACCCTGGATTTTAACCATGAACTTGCAGGCAAAACCCTCATCCTTGAAATAAAACTGGTCTCGATCATAAACTGATTCCAGGCCCAAAATCAGGGGGGTAAAGGATGGAAAAAGAAGAAAAAGTAATGGTACTGCTGCTGTTCATGACATTGACTTCTCTTATGACAGCTTATCTTTGCTTTGGGTCGGAACTTACAGCTTCTGGACAGGAGACCGGAGAAGAAGCCACGCCGTATAGCCGTGAGTCCGGTGAAGGGGAGAAGGTGTTCCTTGAAGCCCAGGTTTTGAGCAAACGGTTAACCTATACAGGCGGGCACCTGCTTTTACAGGTAGACTGCAACTCCGAAGTCCTGAGCGTCTTTATTCCAAAAACCGCAGGCGCAGAAACTCTGAATAATTCAATTCAGAAAGGAGATTTCATCAGCGTAACTGGCACCGTTTCGGAGTATGAAGGGAAAAGGGAAATCAAGGTGGAAAGAAAAGAAGATATTCTTCTGAGTGATCAACATTAATCTGATTTCGTCATTAATCTGATTGTCATTAATCTGATTTCGTCATTAATCTGATTTCGTCATTAATCTGATTTCGTCATTAATCTGATTGATCGTCATTAATTGAATAACCATCATCAATAACCTTTGAGACGACGACAACAAAATCGTTAATAATATATTCATATAAGGACATCTGGGAAAAATATGAAAGCGTGTATCATGTGTGGAGGGGCTGGGACAAGGCTCAGGCCGCTAACTTTCAAGCATCCTAAACCCAGCATACCGATTCTTAATAAGCCGTCAGTCCTGCATCTGATAGAGCATCTTTCAAGGGAAGGGTTCAATGAAATAGTCATGACCCTGGGGTACATGGGAGATCTCATAGAAGAGCAGCTCGGAGATGGGCACATGTTTGGGGTACATATCGAATATGTGTATGAGAAAGAAAAACTCGGAACTGCAGGCGGGATTAAAAATGCTGAAGAGTACTTGAAAGACGAGCCGTTTATCGTGCTTGGTGGGGATCACGTCCTCAACCTGGACCTGCGGGAGATGTACCGTTTCCATGAAGAAAACGATGCTCCGGTAACCATAGGGCTTATTTCGATTGACGACCCGAGAGAATTCGGAATTGCGGATATGGACATTAACAACCGGATCCACCGCTTCCTGGAAAAACCGAAAGCAGGCCAGATATTCAGCAACCTTGCAAGCACCGGCATTTATGTTTGCAGCCCTTCGATATTTGAATGGATACCTGAAGGCAAGAAATTCGACTTTGCAAAAGACCTTTTCCCCTTCATGCTTGCAGCCGACAAAAAAATCAATGGTGTACTTGTGCGGGGACAATGGACTGACGTTGGAAGTTCGGCAGCTTACAGGCAGGCACAGCGCTGGATGCTCGATGCCCTTCCTGGAACAACAATCGAAGGGAATTTCACAACACGGAACGCAAGAATAAAAGGTCCTCTGTCCATAGGAAACAATGTATGCATAGGTTCGAATTCGTCCCTTGTAGGGCCAATAGTAATAGGGGAAAACACAACTATAGGCGATAACGTCCTTATCGGGCCTTACAGTGTTATAGGCTCAAACTGCACTATAGAGGACAATACAAAGATCCTTTCATCCTATCTTTTTGATAATGTGTCCATAGGAAAGGAATCCAATATCTCAGGCGGGGTAGTGGCAGATGAAACAATCATCGGAGAACACTGCTTCCTTGAAAATGGAACTGTTATTGGACATAAAGTACTGATCGGAAGTAATTCAACAATACATTCCGGAGTTAAGATCTGGCCCGAAGTCGTTATAGATAAAGACTCAAGCATAAAGGAAAACGTGATCAATTCCGGCTATGACGCTGCACATGAAGGTTCGTAAAATTTGGATTTCAAAGATTTGGATTTCAAAGGACAGAATCCAGTCTGAATAAATCAACTGGATTTCTGAATCCGCATTTTTCAGGTTGATTCAGGGTGAAATTGCTTTTTTGGAATCCGGGTTGATTCAGGGTGAAATTGTTTTTTGGAATCCGGGTTGATTCAGGGTGAAATTGCTTTTTTGGAAKCCKGGTTGATTCAGGGTGAAATTGCTTTTTTGGAAGCCTGGTTGATTCAGGGTGAAATTGCTTTTTTGGGACCCTGGTTGAATTTCGCTTTTCTGCTGTTTATTTTTCATATTCATCTTTTGACAGGCACCTGTGAAGTTTTCAGGACACGTAGAATAACAGACATACTGAACAGTATCTCCGAATAATATCTGGCTTTTGCATACGACAAGCTAATATTAATGACAAAAGTAGAATTGTTCCCATATTTTGTTGCGGGGTCACTATCAATAGCTCCCTGCTGCTCCATTGACCTACACCTCCACGTCACTGGTTCAATGGAGGTGGCCGCTTATTTACACATTTTTGTACCTTTTCAAGCATTCTTCATACATGTCTATCATGAATACCTTGAAACTCTCCTCTTCTTTATACAGGATAATCCATAGCAGTTGCAATACCTGTTCATAAGCGAAGTAGAAAAATCGAACATTTACATCTGTTGATTTGGATTTGATACGTGCCTCATCCTGAATTCTAAAACCAGTCTCAATTCTCCATCTTCTTTTATATGATGCAATAATATGGTCAAGATCAATTGTAGACTGATTAGTGGCGAATGCCCAATCATATGATTTGTCGCTTTGTTTATCGAATATTTGTTTCAGCAATGCCAGAGTGGTTTCACCTTTCAGAACCGTTTTATTTATGTTGAGCTTGAATTTGTATTGCATTGTTTTCTTTTCAGCTTCTTCCATTTGAGCAAGTTCTTTTCTAATTTTGGGGTTTTTTGGGACAAAAATCAGATATGGATACTTTGAATTGGAAAGTGTCAGCATGAGTTCTTTGCTGTAGAATCCCCTATCAAACAAAATTAGAGAAATCGATTTTACAATTGGTTCAATGACTGTAAGGCACCATGTCACAGTATATGCCATATTGTGCCCCATCCTAACCGGAACTGAAATAAGGGGAATTTTTTGTGGAATATCTGAACTGACAATTGAAC